>JANXWM010000464.1 GCA_025351145.1 Chitinophagaceae bacterium | reverse complement strand
ATAACAGGCGAAATATGATTTATACTTTCATTCACAGCTTTACTGTTATTTTGCGCAATTGTTTTACTGCATGACTAAAAATATTTCGTTCTGTATAATTTGTTTTTTGGTTGCCATGGCATGCAGCACCGGTGCACATGCGCAAAACCCGAACGACGATGATGAAATAAACCCGCAAACAGGCCTGCCGAGTTCAACAGCTTTCGACAGTAAAGGAAGGCCCATTAGAAAAGATACAGCCAACCAGAAACTGCAGCACCGCGACCCGCTGGCAGATTCTATAACGATCAGTTATCATTATTTTGATTCTACCAAAACCTACAAATTAGATTCTTCTATCAATGATTTTTTTACGCGTTACCCGGTTCCATGGACGAATACCGACCTGGGAAATTTTGGCAATGCCACCCGCTCATTATTTTTCTCCCCTTATATGAAAAGCGGCTGGGATGCTGGCTTTCACGCCTACGACCAGTATAAATATACCCTCGAAAATACAAAGCTCTATTCCTCTACAAGGCCATATACCGAAATGGGTTACATGCTTGGCAGCAAATCGGAACAGATGATTGATATAAGGCATACACAAAACAGGAAAAGCAATGTAAATTTTGGTTTTGATTACCGGCTTATTAATTCGCCCGGCACTTTTAAAGGCCAGAATACAAGTCATAATAATATACGCATCAATTTGGCCTATCAAAGTAAAAACAAGCGGTACTCCAATAACCTTATTTATATTACCAATAAAATACGTTCATCAGAAAATGGCGGCATACAGGACGATACAAAGCTCTCCGGGCTTACGTTTAATGACCCTTTTGGTATACCAACAAGGTTAGGTAATGCTTCTTCTTTTTCAAGGAATTTTTTTAGCACTGCGATCAATACCGGCACCGCTTATAATGAAACAGTTATTTTGTTAAGGCAGAATTATGATCTTGGTCAAAAAGATTCGCTCGTTACGGATTCTGTTACATACAAATTGTTTTATCCGCGCATCAGGTTCCAGTACAGGCTCGAATACAGAAAACAGGATTATACATTCCAGGATTTTTATCCGGTAGATTCGTTGTATAAATCATTTTACAATTATATTCCTCATGGCGATACGCTTACGTTCAAAGATTCATGGCAAAACCTTACCAACGATTTCAGTGTTATTTCGTTTCCTCAAAAAAATAATCTTAACCAGTTTTTAAAAGCAGGCGCAGGTTACGAATTGGTTGCCGGTGGCTACTCTCCTTACAATAAAAAATACAGCAATATTTATTTTGCCGGTGAGTACCGTAACCGCACCCGTAACCAGAAATGGGATGTTGTTGCCAGCGGCAAGTTTTACTCCGCAGGCAGCTATGCCGGTGATTATGAAGCGTACATAAGCCTGTCGCGTTTGCTGGATAAAAATAAAGGTGCCCTGCAATTAGGTTTTCAAAATGTAAACCGTTCTCCATCTGCCATTTTCACGAAAGGGCTTACTGCATTTCCTGTTCAAACAGATGGCGGCTTTAATAAAGAAAATATTTCAAGGGCTTTTGCGGCTATTAATCTTTCTTCACTCGGTCTGTCGCTTACCGGCGAGTATTATATCGTAAGCAACTATATTTATTTTGATAATTTTTTTACTGCCAAACAGGAATCAACGCTGTTTAATGTAATTCATATCGGTGCAGAAAAAAAGATAAAACTCGCCAGGCACTGGAACTGGTATATTGATCTGCATGTGCAGCAGGCAGCAGGCAATCCGCCGGTCAACCTCCCCCTTATCCTTACCAGGAACCGTTTTGCATTTGAAGGTAATTTCTTCAAAAACCTTTTCCTTTCAACAGGTTTGGAAGTGCGTTATTACACTTCTTATCATGCTGACAATTACTCGCCCCTCAACGGACAATTTTTCCTGCAAAATGATTTTACCACAGCCAACAACAGCCCCGATGTAAATGCTTTCCTGCATTTCCGTATCAAAAGCTTTAAAGGTTTTGTACGTATAGAAAACCTGAATACAATAAACAGCAAGGATAAATATCGTTTTACCAACCCAAATTTTAATGCTCCGCATTTTCCTCAAAGGGCCATGTGGTTTCACTTAGGCATCTGGTGGAATTTTGTAAACTGATTTTTTACCGCCTAAAATCCAGCAAGGGATTTTTAACAAAACCGGTTTTATATCATCCTCATTTTTTACTGCAAGTAATATAACTTCGCCCTGTAAATGAAAAAGGTAGTTGTAACCATATTAGCAGTTTTATACCTCGGCCTTACAACCGGGCTTGCAGTAAATATCCATTACTGCATGGGTAAAATTGAAAGTGTGGCATTGAACGATTTAAAGGATGAACAACCAGATGCCTGCAAAACAAAAATGCCTTGCTGCGGTCATATTTACCACCTCGTTAAAGTAAATGATGAACATCAGCAGGCAGCGGCAGATGTTGATATCAAGGTTCCGGAAATACAGTTGCATACTTTCGAAAACCTTATTGCGCAATTGTCTTTTCCTGTTTCAAATGAAAAAATTACGAAGGTGAACTCCCCTCCTCTTTTAGAGTCTTCAGCTATTTATATTCAAAACTGCGTCTTCAGAATTTGATACTGTTTAATAAATAGTTTGGGTAATTATTGACCAGACTATTTCTCCCTTACTGATCGTTCCTTGCGTCGCACTCTTGTACTTTAGGAACGGAGAGCAACAGGGAAAATACAAGAAATCTTAATTTAGTTTACAGGAATTGTTATCATTGCACAGTGCTCAGTACTGTTATTCAGTACAAGGGTGCGACGCAACAAAAGCTTAATAGATATTCTTCAGTTTGGTAACAAAAACAATTTTATACAATCAAATAATAAATCATTTATGAAAACGCAATATTTAATGCTTTCATTAGCATTCACATTTATCTCTCTTATATCTTTTGCTCAAACAAACACTGATACTATAAAGGTTTGGGGCAACTGCAGTTCATGTAAAGAAAATATTGAAGGTGCAGCAACAGCAGCAGGCGCAACAAGTGCCAACTGGAACAAAACAACCAAGCTGCTCTTGGTTAGCTATGACGCAGCCAAAACAAGCAACATGAAAATCCAGGACAAAATCGCTTCTGTTGGATATGATACACAGGATATGAAAGCTACAGACAGCTCTTATAATAGATTAGACAAATGCTGCCAATACGAAAGGCCAAAAGCCAAAGGTCAAAGCGCCATGAACAATATGAAGATGGACGGCATGGCTTGTTGCAAAGACAAAACAGCCTGCGCTAAAATGGACGATTGCTGCAAAGGCGATATGAGCTGCTGCAAAAACATGAAAGATGCCACCGCTAAACAAGATTGCTGCGCAGGCAAAAGCTGTGCTAAAATATAAAACCATTCTTCCAGTTAAAATAAAGAAGCATGAAAAGGATATTATTGATCGTGGCAGTTTTATTGAGCCTTTCGGGTTACTCGCAGGTAACCAAAGCCACTTTAACAGCCAGCGGGCTTACCTGCAGCATGTGCAGTAAAGCTATTTACGAAGCACTGAAAAACGTAAAAACCATTGAAACCATTAAGGCAAACATAAGCCAGTCGAGCTACAGCATTGTATTTAAAAAAGATGCTGTGGTAAGTTTCGATGAACTTAAAAAAGCCGTTCAGGATGCGGGTTTCTTTGTGGCGAAACTGCAGGTTACACTGAATTTCAATAATGTTGAAGTAAAGAATGATGTGCATGTTGAAGCCGATGGAATTAACTTTCATTTCCTCAATGTGCCCGACCAGGTTTTAAACGGCGAAAAGACTGTAACACTTGTTGATAAAGATTTCCAGACTGCAAAGGAATTTAAAAAGTACACAAAGTTTACTGCAATGAAATGCCTTGAAAGCGGCGTAATGGAATCTTGCTGCGCAGATAAAGGCACAGCGGGTACACGGATCTATCATGTAACTATTTAAATATTACTACGGCAGGTAACTTATAAAGTTGCCTGCCGAATTTTTAAAAACTATCCTTGAAAATTATCCTCTAAAATGAAAAAATCAGTTTCTGTAATTGTAATGCTGTTCGCTTGCTTCCTTTCTTTTGCACAACTAAAAGTTGGGGATAAAGCCAATGAAATATCACTGCCCGATGCAAAAGGAAAAGCCATCACACTTTCCTCATTAAAAGGAAAAATTGTGTTGATAGATTTTTGGGCAAGCTGGTGCGGCCCGTGCAGAAGATCTGTTCCTGAACTTAAAAAAACTTATGCAAAGTTTCAGACTAAGGGTTTTGAAGTGTATGGAATATCGGTAGATGAAGATGCAACAGACTGGAAACAGGCCGTTAAAGAAGATGCAACAAAATGGGTGCATGTAAACGATGCAAAAGGCGATATTGCCGGTGTGTGGAATGTTAATTATATACCCATTACATATCTGATAGATAAAACAGGTAAAATCATTGCCGTAAGCCCATCTCACCAGCAATTAGAAGCATTACTCCAGAAACTGCTTGGTTAAAAGCAGTTGCAAATGAAAAAAATATTTTTCTTATTCATCCTGTTTGCAGGCATTGCCGCGCATGCACAGGAATTATTTGTTTATACAGAGCCAGCCAGTAATATGCCCAAAAAATCATTGGGTATAAGATTGGGCAATATGCTCATGAAGGAAGATGGTTCTAATAAATATGAATATCATCTTATCCCCGAATTGATGTTGGGTGCCAATAAAAACCTGATGCTGCATGCAGATGCTTTCTTGAGCAACGTAAATAAAAATTTTGCTGCCGAAGGCGGCAGCTTTTATGCCAAATACCGTTTCTTAAGCAACGATAAAATACACAGTCATTTTAGAATGGCGGGTTATGGGAGGTTTAGCTTTAATAACAGCGATATTCACCAGGAAGAGATTGACCTCTATGGCCATAACAGCGGTTACCAGGGCGGCGTTGTAGCCACACAACTGCTGCATAAAGTTGCCCTGTCGGCAAATGCATCTTACCTGCGTGCAACGAATAACGGAAGCAAGAATAAATTTCCCGCAGCACAATCAAAAGATGCAATAAACTATTCCTTGTCTGTTGGTAAATTAATGTACCCCAAAGAGTACACAGATTACAAGCAAACCAATGTCAATTTAATGGTTGAAATGCTTGGTCAAACTTTAGGTACAAATGGCAGGTCGTACCTCGACATAGCACCTTCTATCCAGTTCATTATTAAAAGCCAGGCAAGGGTAGATATTGGCTACCGGCAGCAGCTCTACAGCTCCATGTACCGCACGGCTCCAAATGGTTTTAATGTACGGTTTGAGTATTTAATATTTAATGCATTTAAGTAATTTTTGGGGCCGGGCATAAGAATAGAAATGAAGCTTTTCTTGCGTCGCACTCTTGTACGGTTGGAATATATATTGAAATTTTACCGAAGTCTTCCAGCAACCGGGGCGTTGCGTCACGTAGCAAAACAACTCAAAGCGGTTTTGTTAATTTTCAAATAGTTAGTATCGAGTTGTATAGAAGTGAAGATTGAAGCAAATAGTAGAAACCTAAAAAAGCAACACTACAGACAAATGCTTTTTGCTGCAATGGTTTGGCGCATTCCTTGCCGACTAAGCCGGAGTGAGACCTGTTTTCCTATCAATTTTTAGGTAACCTTACCTTTATTATTAAAACATGAAAAAAAAATGCTAAACAGGTATTACTATTGCCACAGTTTAAAAAATTTATCAGTGCTTCCAAAAGCGGACACAGAAGACAGCCTTCCGGTAAAAGGATTTCAAAGGAAACAGTGGAACAATATAGTATTGTAAGCCGCTTGGTTGATGAATTTGAAATTACTATAGGCAAGCCGCTCTACATTACCTGGATGAACCGGGCTACTCTCCGGCAGCAGCAAAAAGAAAGCAGGTACTGGGATGTTTTTTACAGGCAGTTCTGTAACTTTCTTTACCATAATAAAAAATATTACGATGCTTATGCAGGTTCTGTATTTAAAATAATCAAAACCTTTTTTAATTACCTCGCAAAAGAAAAGTCGCTTCCGGTAGGTAATTTTCATAAACGCTTCCGCATACCGGTAAATAATACTGCTCCTATTGTACTTACACCGCAGCAATTGCGTTTCCTTGTTCTTAACGAACCATTTGATAAATCATTATCAAAATTTCTGAAACGTACAAAAGATATTTTTGTTTTTGGTTGCACTGTTGGCCTGCGCTATTCAGATTTGATGAGGCTCAAACAAACCAATGTTTACCTCTGTGAAGAAGGTACTATGCTATCAATAATTACCCAAAAAACGATCACAGAAGTACTGATTCCCCTTCCCGAATATGCAGTATCAATATTTAGTGTATATAAGTCAAAATGCGGCAGTTATCTTTTGCCACGTTTATCTGCTACTAATTTTGACCTGCAGATAAAACAAATTATTGAACTCGCCGGATGGGTACAGCCTTTACCAAAAATAAGGTTTCGTGAAGGAAAGCCTGTAGAAGTTAAGCGGAAGAATGGACAGCCCTTCCGCTTTTGCGATCATATCAGTGCACATACTATGAGGCGCACCGCTATTACCACCTTATTAATGCTGGGCGTACCTGAAATGATGGTGCGCAGGATATCGGGACATGCAGGTGGCAGCAGGGAGTTTTACCGTTATGTATGCCTTGTGCAGGATTATCTGAACGTAGAAGTAAGGAGGGCGCAGCAAAGATTGATTGATGAAATGTAACCTGAAAAATAGTGGGCAAAACATGCAGTATTTTGCATAATTTGCTGTTATTAACAGGATTTTGGGTTCTTTGAAATGCTTTGCTGTAAAGGTTTTGGATGAAGCTGCATGATTAACCGTTCGGGCTTACCATGCAAGGAATATCTTCCAGGGCAGCTGGGAAGCTGGAGAATAGATCTAAGTATAATGGCAAAGAATTACAGAGTAAGGAGTTCAGCGATGGCAGCGGGTTAGAATGGACTGATTACGGTGCAAGGATGTATGACCAGCAGACGGGGAGGTGGGGCGTGATTGATCCATTAAGTGAAAAGAGTAGCCGGTTTAGCCCATACAATTATGCGCAGAATAATCCAATTAGATTTATTGACGTTGATGGCATGTTTGCTGATAGTTATATTGATAACAAAAACGGGAAAGTATTGGGTCAAGATGGAGCCTCTACATCTGATATAAGGGTCATAAAAAAAGATAAATTTGATGAAATTAGCAAAAATTGTAGTGGAACATCGAATTCCGATGCGACTGGTCAATTACAAGGATCCAGTAGTATCATTACAGTGAATGACGACAAGATAAATAAAGACATTCAGGACGTAAATACAGAAACTCAAAAAGACGGTCTGGAAAATCAGACTTATATAGTGTTAAGTGTTAATAATAGCGGAGATAAACCTACAGGAGAAGTAACAAGCATTCGAGGTGCCGAAGGCGGACCCGAAGGAGTAACCGTTGATGCTTTAACAAGCAAGTCGCCTGGGAGAGAAGGTGCTTTTTACATTGGAAATGTAAATAATATCCTACTTGGAGATGCACATGGGCATCCTCTTACAAAAAAAGAAGGCGAAAAAAATATATCCGGTGCCTCTAACATAGATAAAGAAACTGCCTCAACTAATACAGGATATGGAGTTCCAATATATGCAATTGATTCTTATTCCGGAAAATCAAATGCTAGTATAGGAAGGGTTGATTCAAATGGCAAAAGCACTAATAATGTAACTCAAACGGGAAGTAAGAACTTTAATATTGGTTTAGATGCATTGAAAAGGGCCTCAGGTATTATAAAATTGTAAAAATGCAATTATGAAAAACTCGATAGTATTAGTTGTTTTTTTTATATTAATTCAATCTTGTACTGTTTCAAAGAAAGGCAGCAACAGCATACATGAATCAAATCCTATTATATACCTAATGCCATACAAAGTCGAGGAATTAATTAAAACCGAGTTAAGTAAAAGTATTGAGGATGTTTATTTTGAATTATGGAGCGAGGACAGTACTTATAGCATTCTAGCTATTCACATTGATAAAAGAGTATATAACCCTTGGATTCAGCAGACAAATAGAAAGCTTTATATTAATGGCAAATTTTATCCTTTGCTATTTGATTTCGACAGAGTATTTGCCATAACGGAAAATAGTGCTGATTTTTTAAAGAAACTTAGCACAGAAGAATACCCAATGTTAAGCCATAAACTTTCCGTCAATGAAGCATCTTTTTATGTAAAATTTAAAAAGAAGTCTAATGAAATTATTGAAAGTGGGTATGACGGGCTAAAAAGAAAGGGCTAAAAATCTTACTCCAGCTTAGTCGGCAAATAATGCGCCAAACCATTGCAGTAAAAAGCATTTATCTTTCGATTATGTAAAAGCAATCCGACCCTACAAGAGTGCGACGCAAGAGGCGATGCTATGAAATACTAATGCTGTTAACTCAAACATTTCTCCATCTTAAAATACCGAAATCTGAAATCATACAGGAATAAATCACCCATATACTAAGGGTGGATATTTGTATATTTATGTGAGCAATCAGTTTCAAAATGTAGACGTGTTCTTTGATAAATTCGACCACTAATAGAAGTAATAAATTACTATCCGTTCGG
>JANXWM010000461.1 GCA_025351145.1 Chitinophagaceae bacterium | reverse complement strand
TAGTGTCGGGGAAACTTACTAAAGTGCCGAAATTAGTTTGAGATTTACCTAATAAGGTAAGCAGAACAAGTAAAAAGGTAAATAGATTTTTCATAATATTAGTTTGAGCTTAGAATCAAAGGAATTTATGTTAGAGGCGGATACGGATAATTGAAACCGATTACAAAACGCAGCACTTTGATTGATTGTTAACCGAAAATGCTGCGTACTTGTGTATTGCAAGAGACTTTTTAGATATCATGCCAGGGTTGCATCTGATGCAAGAAAAAGACATTAAAACTACCGTCAAGAGAGTGATTGATGCTAATATAGTCTGGGCAAGGCAAGCCCATGCTGAAGAAAATTTCTTGGTTTTTCATCGCAAAAGGATTTAGGATATTTCGATAATAAATACTGTTCTTAACTCTAAAATGTATACGAAAAAATATTTTTATTACTTAAAATGATTGCATGGTTCTTTAAATGAAACAAAGAGCTATACACAGCAGGTTGATACATTTATAGAAAATATTGAAAAAATAAAATCTTGTTTGAATCCGGTACATATAACCGATGAGACCATTTTAAAGCGGTTTTGCATATTTAAGGATTTAGGATGTTTAGGATTATAAAAGTAGCTTTTAAATTTAGGGGTAATTAAAAAAAAGGACTTTTAAATATCCTCATCAGACATAATATGCATTAAAACTATCATACATATATTGTTCAACAAAAAAATCAGTATAAAGAAATATGTTTCGTAAAAAATGACAGGGCCAATAAAAGGTTATCAGTTAATAACTATAATACCAGCCTTGAATCAGGTGTCATCGTCCCTTGCGTCGCAATCACTTCATCTGTAAATCTTTTTTCAGCAAAAAACAGCCAATCCGTTTATATGGAAAAATTACTATTCGTGAAGTAGACGGGATTTCCTTGTACTTCACTTAGAAACTGTTTAAATTTTATTTGCAACCCTGCATTTGAAACTGGACGATGCCATTTTTACAGCCGATGAAGTGATTGCGACGCAACGAAGATGCTATGAAAACCGCCGCTGGTATTACAATTGTTTATTTTTAAACAGCTTCTTACTGATAATCCATTTATCCCTTGTTTATACTTCGCTCATTTAAGGATTTTATATTTAAATAAAGAAGCAGCCACTTAAAATGACTTGAATCGGGATAGATTACTTATCGTTGGGGATATTACAAAATCAGGAAAGATGTAAAGAAAAAAATAACGCTGAAGGAGATTATTTTACTGCACTTATTTTATTTTAACGCTTGCTGATACGAAATCCTAAAGTACAAGTGTGCGATGCAACTAATGCCTCATTCATGTATTTATACCGGCAAATAAAATCAAGAAAACTCATCGCTGTTTAGTTAACGTAGAATGGTTTTATTAATGCACTATTTTAATTATTGCCTGAGAAGCTTTAGCATTTTTCTTTCTTTATTATTACGGATAAGCGTAACGATGTACATACCGTTTGAATAACGATCTGCATCAATATTTATCTGATTTTTACCAATAACCGAGATGCCGGTTTTACGCTGTAATAATTTTCCTGCAAAATCAGTAACTTCAATAATATAATTCTCCGAAATGCCCGAAGAGAAAATTACATATGCAGTTGCCCTAACAGGATTTGGTAAGATGGAAAAATTTTGATCAGGGTGATTAATGGAGATTTGTTCGGGGTTACTGCCCGTTTGTTTATCTGCGAGTGCTGACAATGCTACATCGAGTGAGGTTGAATAAGATGTATCACAGTTATTTACAGCTCTCACTAAAACTTTCCCCGGCTGTGCCCCCCAGCTAACCGTGATAGATGATGTATTTTGACCGTCTGTGATTTTTGAACCATTTGAGAAAGACCAAAAATAAGTAACGCCGTCAACAATAGGTGATACCGTATAAATCAATCCTTTTTCATTTTTCGCAACAACCAATGGGCCGGAAATAGAGACTGGTTTAGCAGGCACGGCGCTAATTGTTTTTTCCGCAGCAGGGCTTATACCACAGACATTGCCTGCAGTTACAGTAAGCAACCCGCTTGCAAACCCTGAAGCAGCATTTAAAGTTGCAGAAGTTCCTTCTAAATTAGAAGGTTCAATATTAATGCCATCAGGAGCTTTCCATGTATAAAAGGAAGCACCACTTACCGCATTTACAGAGTAAGAATAATTGCCATCTCCACACACGCCTTTTTTGTCAGCATCAATGCCGTTTATGGAGGCTGGTGCCTGAGGTTTACTTAAACTGCCATTAGTTAAAAAAATGCTTTTGGTTTTACTACAACCATTTGCATCGGAAACCGTATAATATTGATTGCCGGGATTTGCAGTAAAAATACCAATGCCTGTATAAGGAACAGTACCGCCCATGCCCGTCACCTTTACGGTTGTTGTACCATTTTTACAAACAATATTACTATCTTTTGAAATAACCATGTCTAATTTAGCCGGTTGAGTAACATGATATGTAGCTGTTTCAGTGC
>JANXWM010000441.1 GCA_025351145.1 Chitinophagaceae bacterium | reverse complement strand
TTTTATTTGGAGTAATGGTAAAACCCGCACTTGCATTTACAGATGTTTCTTCTTTTAATTCAGGTATGCCAATGAACTTTGCTACATCGCTGTTCGTTGCGAAAAATCCCGACTGGCCAATTTTGTTATTGATTAAATCTGTGCTTACATAACTAAAATATTGCTGCTGCAAAGACGGTGCCCTGAAACCTGTACTTACTGCACCACGCAGCGCAAAGCCTTTAGTTATTTCGTAACGTGTGGCAAACTTACCGTTAACCGTTGCACCAAAATCGCTGTAGTTTTCGAAGCGTGCAGCACCGGTGATAAGCCATTTATCTGTTACGTTTAATTCCACATCGCTGTATAAAGAAATATTGTTTCGGTTATGCGGGCCAGCATTATACGGCGTAAAGCCGGGGAAAGATTGTGCGCCGCCGCTTAAACCCAATTCATCCACAACAGTTCCATCACCCTGTGTTACCAATCCATAATTTTTCCAGGATGCTTCTTCGCCTGCATGTATGGTATATTGATCGTAACGGAATTCTGCACCAAAAGCAAGGTTGAAACCTTTGAGCACATTACTGTAATAGTGGCTTGCATCGAAGTTCAATGTGTTTTGTAAAAACTTATGTCCGCCCGAATTAAATGATGTGGGGCTTTTGTCCTGTAGCGATGCATTTACTGTGTTGTTTACACCATAATCGAAACGGTTATCGCCAAACATATTGCTCAGGTCAAAATCCCAGTTATGGGTCTGCCATTTAAGCCCCATTAAAAAAGTTCCGTCAAAAATTTTTGATTCGGTGTTTGGCTGGTAGCCATTTGGAAAAATAGAATATACCATGTTCTCATATTCGCTTGGCAAGCGCCTGAAACCAAAACCATGACCGTTGCGAAAATTAAAACCACCGGAAGAATAAAATTCTAATTTGCCTGTTTTAGAAGGCAGGCTAAGGTTATAAAAAACACTGCTGTTCATAATTTTTGCATCGCCAATCTGGAAGTTAAAATCAGAGCGTTTTAAGCCTTTTGTTTTAAGCATATTATCATCATAAGCCCTTGATGCGGCAGGGTCTTCTGTAAAATCGTAAGCGAAATAATTACCCAATGCCGACTGATCGAAAATGATGAGATCCTGTTCATTCGTTCTTGTTGTTTTACCACGGTTAAGCAACTCGCCTGTAACATTTATAAAGCCACCATTCTTGCCGAGAGCATTACCCCAGTTAAGATTAACATCTGTTGTGGCACCATCACCGCGGGAAGTAATGCCGCCGGTAACAGCAGCACTTAATCCGTTGGTATTTTCTTTCAATACAACATTAATTACACCGGCAATTGCATCGGAACCATATTGTGCAGAAGCACCGTCTCTTAGTACTTCAATATGATCAATCGCTGCTGCGGGAATAGCGTTTAAATCTGTGCCAACAGAGCCATTACCAAATGTGCCCTGGTTGTTGAGCAACGATGTGGTGTGCTGCCTTTTGCCATTGATTAATACAAGTGTTTGGTCGGGGCCAAGACCACGCAGCGACGCAGGATCAATATGCTCTGTGCCATCCGATGAAGATTGCCGGGCCGAATTAAATGAAGGCACTAAATAAGTGAGCGCCTGGTTTAAATCTATTTGCGGCGATGTTTTTAATGCTGCTTTTAAATTCACTATATCGATGGGCACGGCAGAATTAATAACAGAGCGGTTAACGTTGCGGCTGCCCACTACAGTTACATTCGCAAGTTCATTGGTAACTGCAGTTACTGTTATTTCCATGTTTGCATTTGCCTTAATTTCAAGCGGAGCAAAGCGAATGTCGTTGATCACCAAAGTAGCGCCGGGTGTGGCTATCAGGGAAAAGAAGCCATTATCATCTGTAAAAGTTCCGGCCTTTTCGCCCTTCACCGTTATGGTTACATAAGAAACCGGCTGACCTGTTTTTGCATCAGTTACTCTTCCTTTCACGGTTATGTTTTGTGCATGCAAAACCATTATTGTGCAGCACATAAAACTTAGCGTGAGTAAACTTTTTCTTTTCATCTTTTAATATTTATTCGTTACTGATTCTTTTAATACCATAGATTTTTTGGGCCCGGCTTTTTGTTTTCATAGCATCGTCTGTTGCGTCGCACTCTTGTACATTCGGACCAAGAGGAAACATGGCGACGAGCCAATAAGCAAAGAGCGGTTTGCGGTTAATGCCTGAAGACTGCACTTTGAATGTTGAAGCATATTTTTAAGTACAAGAGTGCGACGCAAGTAAAGCTTCATGGTACAACTTCTGCCCGGCCAATACAATTACTTTTTATTTATTTCTACTTTCCAGTCCGGTCCGCTGAAAACTTTATACTCCTGCGAAAAATTACTTTCATTTAAAGCAAAAGAAACATTGAGCAGGCTGTTTAAATAGCACAAAGGTTTGCCTTTGTCAACTGCTGAGAAAGTAGTGGTATAAGGCATATCGCCTTCATACATTTTCCCGTTGTTTTTATAGATGGTTACATGCAGCGTGTCGCCGTATTTCATCTTTAATTTTTTAAAAAGATCGCTGTCAATGTTCGTCCAAACATTGCCATACTGTATGTCAAGAATGGGGATATTGCCTTTGATGGTGCCTTTATCGTAATCTGCTTTCTGGTAATCGATGGCCACCACTTTTTTTGAAAGTTTAGAACCTACATCTTCAAAATTAATTACGCCGGCAGCAAGCCTGGCAGCAGTGTATGCGTACACATCGCGTCCATGAAAAGTGTACGATTCAGATGAGCCGGGCCGCCTGTTTTTCTTTTCATCTATTTCCCTTATTTCTTCAATGCCCTGGCTTTCGGCAATAAGCGTAAGTGTGCCATTATCGGGTGTAACAAAGAATTGCCCCTTTTTTGTTTTAAGCACCACCGATTTTCTCGAACTGCCCACACCGGGGTCAACCACAGAAACAAACACTGTACCCACAGGCCAGTATTGCGCAGTTTGCTGCAGCCGGTAAGCGGCTTCCCAAATATTGTATGCAGGAATTTCGTGTGTAAGATCAAAGAGTTTAAGATCGGTAGAAACGCCCATAGCTACACCTTTCATGGCTGATACGGCCCCATCTTTTAAACCAAAATCACTTTGAAAAACAAGTATCTTGTTTTGCGCAGCAACCTGCACGACAATTATTAGAACCAGAACTGCTGATGTTACCTTTTTTATCCATCTCATAGTATATAACAATTTGTGCAAAATTACTGTTACCGCGCTACTAAGCCGGTTTTGCTAAAGTATGTGTAGAATATTTGTTGATAACTATGCAAAGGTATACAGGTATTTAAATTATTGCGCGCAAAAAGCCTGGCTTAAATGCACTTTAAATTTATCACGAAACGGCGCAAAAACAGGTTTGAAAGAGTAATTGTTTTTAATACAAAAAAGCTTGCTATTTTAGCAGTAACACATAACCATATACCATGCATTCTTTTGAAGAATTAGCGCTCGGTTTTAAAAAGAGATTCGATACCAAACATTTTCCGGAACAACCCGAAACATTGTATGCATCCTGCGATTATTTTCTTTCGCTGGGTGGTAAACGTATAAGGCCGGTGATGTGTTTAATGGGGAATGAACTGTTTGGGGAAATTAACCCGGATATTTACCATGTAGCCACAGCAATAGAACTTTTTCATAACTTTACTTTGATACATGATGATATTATGGACGCTGCATCCCTGCGCCGTGGCATGCAAACGGTACATGCAAAATATGGTATCAATACGGCTTTGCTTGGCGGCGATGTAATGCTGGTAACCGCTTATGAATATTTAAATAGAATAAACATTAACTATCTGCAGCGGGTGCTTACACTGTTTAATAAAACCGCAAAGGAAGTTTGTGAAGGACAGCAACTTGATATTGATTTTGAAACAAAAGAAAATGTGTCGCTTGATGAGTACATTCACATGATTGTGCTTAAAACTTCAGTTGCGCTTGCAGCCAGTTTAAAGGTGGGTGCAATTCTTGGCGGTGCAAGTGAAGGGAACCGTAAACATTTGTATGAATTTGGTAAAAACCTTGGAATAGCGTTTCAGATACAGGATGATTATCTTGATGCTTTTGGGGACCCGAAAAAATTTGGCAAAGATGTGGGCGGCGATATACGCAGGAACAAAAAAACTTTTTTATTGATTTATGCACTGGAAGCTGCGGATGAATTACAAAAAAAGGAGCTGCTTCAATTGATGGCTGATAATCCTTCAGATAAAGTAGAGCGGGTTATGGCTATTTTTAAAGCCTGTAATGTTGATGAATGGGCAACATCCTTAAAGCAGCAATTTTTAGATAAAGCACTTCAGCACCTGGAGGATACAGCAGTTGTTTCTGTAAGAAAAAAACCTTTGATTGCACTGGCAGATTTTTTAATTCAGCGGGAGCATTAAAAGAATGATTTATCTTTTAGAAAAATCATTGATGCTTCTTTAGATAAATAAAATTTACATGACAAAGGAGAAAAGCATATTGGAACTTGAGGTGAGCAATAACACATTTGCCTCATTCATTGCTTCACTCAATGAAAAGGATTTTTTATATACGGGCAACAATAAATGGTCGGCAGGGCAGCAGGCAGATCATATATTGCGTTCATTAAAGCCAGTGAATTTTGCATTCAGTTTACCTTTATCCATGCTTAAATTTTTTTTTGGCAAAGCCAACAGGCCTTCCCGCAGCTATGCCGCATTAGTGCAGCGGTACCATGAAAAACTTGTTGCCGGTGGTAAGGCATCCGGCAGGTATATTCCCCATTATATTGGTTATAACAAAAAGCAAAACATTTGTAAATATATTATTTCTGTTACTGCATCTATATGCAAAAAAGCAGCAAAATATTCCGAAGAAGAACTGGATCTTTATATTTTACCACACCCGTTAATGGGCAAAGTTACACTAAGAGAAATTTTGTATTTTTCCAGATACCATACCGAGCATCACCGGGTTAAAATTGTGGAATTGCTGCAGTTATAATTTTTAATCCTTGTTTCTGTCTTTTCAAAGCCGGGCAATCATGACTGCAGTTTATTGCAAACGAAAATGCCTGAAAAATACTTGCATTCTTTTAAATTTATTGACATAATACCAGTTGTTCTTTTCGTGGCATCATCGTTGCGTCGCAATCCATTCATGGTTCATATCAATGGTCATCTTTGGTTTCATAGGCAGCGTTTAAAAACGTTGCGACCAGTTTAAAATTGCAAATGTAAACGGGCTGTTGAAAGCTCATTATTGGTTCCTGCAGCTGAAGTGTGCGACGCAAGGAACGGTCAATCTGTGTTTCATCTGCCCGGCCCCAAAAATCAACTTTATCTCATTAACCTCAAACCACAAACTATAACCTACAAACTATAAACTGTTTCAATAAATTTTACTACTTTAACCTTTTATACCAAACCAACACGCATGAGTAACTCACTTTTTCGTACCAAGAATATTGATAAGATTTTAAGAGATGCTGCAACCATGGAAGCAGATGCGCATCATGGCGGTGGCGGATTAAAAAGGGTGCTTACACTAAAAGACCTTACTTTTTTTGGTATTGCGGCCATTATTGGCGCAGGCAGTTTTAGCAGTTTGGGTGAGGCTTGTTTTAAGGGCGGCCCCGGCGTGGTTTACCTGTTTATTATTTGTGCCGTGGCATGCGGTTTTACGGCTTTATGTTATGCAGAATTTGCCAGCCGCATACCAGTTGCAGGCAGTGCGTACACTTATGCCTATGCATCTTTTGGTGAACTGTTTGCATGGGTTATTGGCTGGGCGCTGATAATGGAATATTCTATTGGTAATATTTATGTGGCGTTTTCGTGGAGCGATTATTTTACTTCTTTCCTGCACCGTGTTGGGGTAAATATGCCTGAATATCTTTCTTGCAGTTATATGGAAGCAAAGAAAGCATTTGAAGGTAACTCACCCAATGCTGAATTAACGAATGCATGGAACAATGCCCCGTTGCTGGGCAGCCTTAGAATTATATTCGACCTTCCTGCGCTTGTTATAAATGTACTTATTACGATGCTTGTTTACACGGGGGTTAAGGAGTCGAGGAACTTCAGCAATGTAATGGTGATACTAAAACTATGTATCGTGGTTTTGGTAATAATTGTTGGTGCAGGTTATGTAAATGTTGATAACTGGCATCCCTTAAACGATGCAGGTATTCCATCGTTTATGCCCAATGGTTTTAGCGGGGTAATGACGGCCGTAAGCGGCGTATTTTTCGCATACATCGGCTTTGATGCAATAAGCGTAATGGCCGAAGAAAGCAAGAACCCGCAACGCGATTTACCCAGAAGTATGATACTCTCTTTAGTGATTTGTACTGTGGTTTATATACTGCTTACACTGGTGCTTACAGGCGTACTCAATTACAGGGGTTTTGACGGCGTTGGCGATCCGCTTGCAAAAATATTTGAAGTAAAAAATGTTGGCTGGATGCAGTTCCTTGTTTCTATTGCTGCTGTAGTTGCTATGACGAGTGTGCTGCTTGTTTTTCAAATGGGGCAACCAAGAATATGGATGAGCATGAGCCGCGATGGCTTACTGCCACCTGCGTTTCAGCGCATACACCCAAAATTTCAAACACCTTCTTTTTCTACGGTTATCACTGGTTTGCTCGTAGGTATACCCATACTTTTTACTGATAAAGTTTTTGTGCTCGACTTTACAAGTATTGC
>JANXWM010000402.1 GCA_025351145.1 Chitinophagaceae bacterium | reverse complement strand
TTAAGTGCTTTTAATACAAGTTTCAGTACTGCTACAGAAACTGAATGGCAGCACAACAGCAACGACAGTTTTAAGTGCCAGTTTAATATGGATGGCCAGCGCCACGAAGCGCACTTCGATGACAAGGGCCATGAATCTTCTCATTCAGTTATTTGTATTGATGCACCGGTACCTTCTGTTGTGCTTGATGCGTTTAGAAAGGCTTATGCCACGGATAATGTTTATGAATGGAAGCTTACCTATGAAGGCACCTGGAAAGCTCATTTTATGAGGGGCTCAGTAAAATGGGAAGTTACTTTTAGCAGTACCGGCACTATGGTGAAAGAAGAACATAACTAAAAAAATACAGGCTTTATGAGCCGGGCAGAAGAATATCTATGAAGCTTTCGTTGCGTTCTTAATCCCGTATGTTTCATCGGGACGCACACTTATACTTTTCGAACGTAATTGAACTTTCAACAGCCCGAAAAAATATATAATCCCTCAATAATTTTAAATTGGCAATTGCTCTTTGAGCAATTGCCAATTTTCTTAAAAACTAAAAAGAATTTTCAAAATGCTGAATAGAAATACCTTAAGTTGAAAAGTGCGACGCAAGAGGCGATGATAGTAGTATTGAAGCTCATGCAATAAAAAATATCTAACCTTTCTCTATAATCAGACTATATAAAATTAGGAGTAAAAATTAACGGATTAAAGGTGCAGCAGGAGTTTTGAATTTGGGCACTTTTACAGTGTACTTGTAGGGGTAAACATAAGTTGTGTTGCCTCTTTCCATGCGGATCATAGATTCTACCTGAATCTGATTGCCATTGTTTTGCTGGTTCATTTCAAGGGAGCCTTTGTACTGAAAAGTATTGGTACGCAAAGAAGAAAGGGAATATAATTTGTTTAATGAACTCAGGTTCTTTAAACTGAATTTGTTTTTATGATCATCCGATTTGCCTGTAAAAGCGGCATAACTTACATTCATTGCCAAAATTAAAACTGTGGCAATTATTAGTTTGTTATATGTAAACCGCTTTCTCATTATAGTTCAAAAGTAAACATTCTAAGTTCCTTAACAAATATTTTCTTTTCCTATAACGCACAATTTTTGAAATTGTTACATAATTTATTGGAAATATCAAGTATCATCACTACTTTACAGAAACCTACAAAACATGCAGGAACATCTTTCCCGTGACGATCGTGATAATCTGAACGAATTACTTCGTCAATACGAAAATATCCGCAATGGTAAAAGCCATAGTTTTTTGGAAGAAGAAGCCTTTGAACGGATCATTGATTATTACGATGACAAAGATAATCTCGCCCAGGCCCTTGAAGCTGCCGAAACAAGTTTAGAATATTTTCCTTACTCATCAGTGTTACTCATAAAAAAAGCAGACCTGCTTATTGCCACAAGGCACTATAGGGAAGCACTCGAAATGCTCGAAAAAGCATCTCTTTTCGATAACAGCGACATCAATATTTATATTCTTAAAACAGACGCTTACCTCGCCCTGGACGAACAGGCTAAAGCCGTTGAACTGCTCGAAGAAGCACTTTTTCTTTTCAATGGTGAAGAAAAAATTGAACTTTTATTTGAGCTTGCCGATGTGTATGATGATTACGAAGAATTTGACAAAGTTTTTGAGTGTCTTGAAATGATTTTAAAACAGGAGCCTACTAATGAGGAAGCTTTATATAAAATATGTTTCTGGACAGATTTTACCGGCCGCAACGAAGAAAGCATCAGGCTGCACCATAAGATTATTGAAGATTATCCATATAACGAACTGGCATGGTTCAATATGGCCTCGGCATACCAGGGTTTAAAACTATACGAAAAAGCAATCGATGCCTACCAGTATGCCATTGTAATCGACGAAAAATTCGATTATGCTTACCGCAATATGGGCGATGCATACATAAGATTACGCAGGTATAAAGATGCTATTGAAACACTTGAAAAAGTACTCGAACTCACCAGGCCCGAAGAAGTAATATACGAAGCCATTGGTCATTGTTATCACCGCTTAAATAAACAGGCCCAGGCCAGGTTTAACTTCCGTAAAGCATCGCACCTTAATCCCGATGAAAGCAAACTCCATTATAAAATCGCACTTACTTATATTAAAGAAGGCCAGTGGAACAGTGCCCTTAAACCGCTCGAACAGGCAATGCGCATTCAAAAAA
Organism: Chitinophagaceae bacterium; assembly: GCA_025351145.1. Classification (GTDB taxonomy): domain Bacteria; phylum Bacteroidota; class Bacteroidia; order Chitinophagales; family Chitinophagaceae; genus Limnovirga. The sequence continues at coordinate 235 of JANXWM010000402.1, read as the reverse complement.
ATATTCCTGAATACAACCTTGCAAGTGGCGAGTGCTATATGCATCTTCAAAAATATAGGGAGGCTATACAGTATATAAGCATTGCAGTTCGCAGCAAGCCTCGTAATGCCGGTGGCTGGGAGGCATTGATACGCTGCCTTTACAAAGCCGGGTACTTTGAAGAAGCTGCCCGCCAATCCCAGTCAGCATTAGCAGCTACAGAAAACCGGCCAATTTTTTATTATCTCCTCAGTGC
>JANXWM010000356.1 GCA_025351145.1 Chitinophagaceae bacterium | reverse complement strand
ACACTGCAAGTGAAAAGGAATAAGGGCCTGCTGATTAACTTAAAAATAATGCAGATTCGAGCCGGTTACCGCAAGCGTACCGCTTGTGGTGGACAATCAGCACCAAATAAATTTTCAATAATTATTAACTCCTTCTTTTTTCAATTAAATACTGCTATTGCGCATGTCATAGCCGAGCAAAGCAGCTTTGTAGTCGGTAAACAACAATGCACAGAAAATGGCAATTAAGCGTGCACAGTTTTTGGCAACAAGAGTGCACAATTTGTACAAACATAAATTAATTTTTTTCAGGTTCAAAAATTGTTTTTCTATTTTTCATTCGATAGCTATTTCCAGCGAGGTTTATTATTTCACATTTGTAGAGAAATCTATCAAGTAATGCCGTTGCCAATACTTCATCATCAAGCATTTTAGCCCAGTCTGCGGGCATCTTGTTGGTTGTTATCACAAAGGAGGTGTTTTCATAGGTTTGGTTGATAAAATTAAATAGTGCCACGGCTTGTTTTTTCTCCACCGGGAAGAGCATAATATCATCGATCACAATTAGATTTGCCTTGGAAAGACGCTTGTACTCGGCCAATGATGTTTTTGTAAAATCTTTCATGCTAAGCATATTTGTTAGTTCTTCCATTGTTCTGAAGTAGGCTTTGTATCCCTTATTCACTGCATCAGCGCATAGTCCGGCAGCGAGATAGGTTTTGCCCGTACCCGATGGGCCCATTAGCATAATGTTATAAATTTGATCAAGCCAATTAAGCTCCCTGAGCTGATTTAAGCGCGTTTGCTGGATTCCATTCTTTGAGGAGTAATCGTATGCGTCCAGGTCGTTGTATCGTGGTAATTTCGCCGATTTAAGCTGTCTAACGAGTTCGTTCTGGTGTCGATGATCCGCTTCTGCCTTAAGCAAGATTAAAGTAAAATCAAGAAAGCCGGGCTGATTTGTTTCAGCTTCCTGTATGATTTTTTCGATGCACGTACCGATACCAGCCGTTTTGAACTGCTGACAATACTGTTTAATTTGTTGTTTTTTTTCCATGATGTGGTTGTTTTTATGATTGATTATTGTTTTTAAAAATTATTTGGTAATCTTCTATCCGGCTCTTTTCAGGCTGAACCATTGCTCCCTCCGGGAGGGCTCCTCCTAATGGGTTTATAGAAATAATTTTAGTTCCGTTAGTGTCCTGCGATGGCTCCTGTTGCTCGTAACCTTTTACAATTGCCTTAAAATCCATAGCGCTGGTAATTTTGTTATTCATGCAATAATCCAGTGCCTTATTGATCAGAGCTGGGGCCGCTTGCTCAGCGGTTTTTTTTATTATCAATAATTGATCTCTGATATAACGAGGCTTGTCAGTACGTATGCCGGCCATCCACTGTTTGGCTTGGTCTGGATTTTCCATCAGTGAGCAAAGTTGTTCAATCATTTCATCAATAGCGCCGGTCTTATCCCGCTTGTGATCTGTATTGATTATTTTCTTTCCCTTTCCATAATCAATCTCATGCCTGCATAGCTCTATTGTATTTTTGGATAGAATCAATTCACCTTGTTCAGCTCTTAATCCCACTACACATCCCCGTCCTGTGTAGGTTCCAAGAGGAAGTGAATAAAGGTTACTTTTATACGATATTGTATTATCCTTTCTCACAGTGTAGGCAACGGATTCAGATTTCAACATGATAGCGGTGTATGGTTTTAGAAAAGGTTGTTCAATGATCCATTCAGAACACGGAGCCTTTTGTGTAAAGGCGTGAGGCAAAGCATTTGCTGTACGGCCGAGCCAACCCATCGCATCGTCATTAAGGGTGTCGATATTGTAAAAGGTACGGTTGTAAAGAAAATTCTGTTTGATATATTTAACCGTGTTCTCCACCTTTCCTTTGCTCTGCGGATCTGCTTTACGGCAGAAGTGTAGTATAAAGGTTTGCTCTCTGGTATAAGCCCTGAACTCCGCCGTTAGGACAACGTCTCCCTTATTTTCATTAACAATAAAAATTTTATCCTGATCATATACGGTTTCATCCGGAATGCCCTGGATGTACTCAAAAGCTTTCTCATGCGCCTGGATAGCAAGCTTAGATGTAAAGTAACTGTCGGTGAACCAAACATATTTAAAACGCGAACGGGATAATACCAGGACGAAAAAAAAGATCTTGATTCTTGTTCCTGTTGATGTACGCAGGTTATATTCTCCAAAATCTATCTGAGCCTGTTTGCCATAGGGCAGCTCCTCTACGGGATGGTGTTGCCTGTGAATGTTGATCCTGGGAAGGCTATATTTGCTGCGTACCCAGTTCACAAAATTAAATACTGTCTTTGGGTTTACCTTTGGGAAATCAGAATGATATTCCTTGAGCCAGTCGTGCATTTGAGCACAAGGCGTGTCCTGGTAAAGCCTCAGACGCTCTTTGACAAAAGCCTCATAAGGCAAAAGTTCCTTTTTCCGCTCAGACTGTTTGATAAGAAAGTCTTCGTATTGTTGCTCAGACATGGCAAGATACTTTTTTACGGTCCGCCTGTTGATTACAAGATACTTGCTGATCTGGGATGTCGACTGACCCTCCCGTTCCATTTGATGGATTTTAAAATACGTCATAAATTTGGCCAAGTGCACATTCATACTTTTTGTCAGTTTTAGTTCCCGACAAAATATCCTTTAAACACCAAAGGGGGTACCCCCTTTGGTGTTTAAAAGTTGTGCACTCTTGTTGCCATTTTCTGTGTATTCTTATTTACCGAAAGTTGTGCATTGCTATTTACCGATTACAACATGAAGTGCTTTCTCGGAATAGTTCCGTTGATTGCTTTAATAATGCCTGGTACCGTTTTATCTCAAACCTCGCCAGCCACAGTGAATCTTGGAACTTCTGGTAATTTCGTTATTATAGCAAAAACAGGAATATCAAATACAGGAGCCACTTCAATTGTTG
>JANXWM010000354.1 GCA_025351145.1 Chitinophagaceae bacterium | reverse complement strand
TGTTTGCATAAAAAAAATTTTAGTTCATGCAAAGCAAAGCCTCTTCAATTTTGATGAGGCTTACAAACTACCGAAGGTTTAGTACAACATTGGGTTTGCTGCTATGCTGGCAGACGAATAAATCCTCATCTTTTGTTCGCTATCAGCAGCGGTTCGGTCAGACGTAATTCTATTCACCTTTAGTTCTTAACTTCAACATTAGTAATTCTATTGGGCTTCAGTTCCGGGCTGGACGTTTTTCAAATCCCAGCACAGCAGCAAGCCCTGAACGTTAGCTGTAACCGTAAGGCTATTCACTGGTTTAAACATTAATTAAGATATGACTTCACATTATGTAATACAAACTTTTCCCCAAACTGCGATTCATCAAATAAATGAGTGGCTTAACTCTCATGGGGCAAAAGGATATAAGGTTGTAGCTTTTTACCATGACCCCTACCGAAAGGTAGTAACATACACAATGGAATCTATATATAATGTTGACAATAGCCATTAAGTGCAACAACCAATTGATTTTCGCTGCTGTTGACGTCCCCGCCAACGGCCTTCGCTTCAATCCCCGCTTCGGTAAAAGCTCAATATATAATCCAACCGTACAAGAGTGCGACGCAAGTAAAGATCAATAAAGAACAAATTGTTGGGCTCAAAAAATTATTACCATCCAATTCCATAATCCTCTCCATGATTGCTGCTGCCGCCCCAAAGGGTTCCATGCTTCCAGTCAAAATAAATGGCATTAATGGGGCCGCTGGTGCGGTCTTCAAAACTCAATGTATAACCCATTTCTTTTAATTGTTTCCGAATAAAGTCGGGTGTGGTGCTATTGAGCAGAATGTAACCAGGTTTGGGTTTGCGGTCTTCGCCACCAAGGGAAAGATATAACTGGTCGGTGTTGATATTGGGTGCTTCAGTTGCTTCCTGAACGGTCATGTTGAACTCAACCATATCCAGAAAAAACTGCAGCAGGTTTTGATCCTGTGTATCGCCGCCCTGCACGGCGAATGATAAAAATGGTTTGCCATCTTTCATAGCAAGTGTTGGTGTAAGGGTAACCCTTGGCCGCTTGCCCGGTTCAACCACATTGAACGGATTTAATGCCGGATCGCAAACAAAACTTTGCATGCGCTGGCTCATGCCCACACCTGTATGGCCCGCAATACACGCAGGCAGCCAGCCACCACTCGGCGTAATAGAAACCACCCAGCCTTCTTTATCAGCAGCTTCAACAGAAGTGGTGCCGCGCCATAACTGATCCATATAATTTTCATCAACTGGCGTGGTGGTATATGCAAGTCCGCGGTCTTTTAAATAATGCATGTATGGATTTGTTTTACCCTCGAAAGGATAAGGATCGCCGGGTGCAGCTTTTGCATCGTTTTTAAGCGGATTAATCTGTGCTGCCCTCTGCTTTGCATACTCTTTTGAAAGTAAACCTTTAATGGGTTCTTCAGGATCAAAATTGGGATCGCCATAATAAAAATCACGGTCAGCAAAAGCAAGATTCATTGCCTGGTAAATAGTATGGATGTAGCGTGTAGAATTATAACCCATACTTTTTAAATCGAAGTTCTCGAGAATGTTTAAAGTCTGCAGCATTACAGGTCCCTGTGTCCATTGTGCAAGCTTATACACATCAATTCCTTTATAATTTACTTTCAAAGGTTCTTCAATAATTACTTTCCATTTTGCCATGTCTTCTTCTGTAATTAAACCGCCCTGTTCTTTGCAACTGCGTGCATATTCTTTGGCTATGTCGCCTTTGTAAAAACGATCGTAAGCCGCGTAAATAGCTTCTTTGCGTGTCTTGCCTTTTTTTAATGCCTGCTGTTCCGCATCAACTATTTTATTTAAAGTGGCAGCAAGATCAAGTTGTTTAAAAATTTCGCCGGCTTCGGGTGCTTCACGTTCTTCACCTGCATGCGGCAAAAAAACAGCGGCAGAATATGGCCACTGTTTGATCATTTTTTTATTGCGTTCCATACTGTTGGCGGTTTGTGCTTCAATGGGGTAGCCCAATGCCAGTTCTATTGCAGGTGACAATACTTCTTTTAAACTCATGGTACCGTATTCGGCAAGCATGGTGCAAAGTCCGCCGGGAGTGCCGGGTGTAACTGCTGCCAGCGGGCCATATTCCGGCGGGTAATTCATGCCTTTGCTTTTAAAAAAATCTACGGTTGCTCCGGTTGGCGCAACGCCCAACGCATTTATGCCAATCACTTTTCCGGTGTGCGGGTTATAAATCAACGCCTGTGTTTCGCCGCCCCAGCTCAGTACATCCCACATGGTGCAGGTGGCTGCAAGCATTGCGCAGGCTGCATCTACGGCGTTGCCGCCTCTTTCAAATATCATTGAACCGGCAGTTGCAGCAAGTGGCTTACCTGTAACTGCCATCCAGTTTTTACCATGCAGTGGCGGCTTTTGTGTTTGCTGTGCATAAACTGTGACTGCAAACATTACGAGAAAGAACGTGGTAATAAAAACTTTCATAAAACATGTTTTTCTAAAGATAACAATAAGAAAAACGCAAAGAAGATTTTGTACCTAACTTAAGAATTACTATGAGACTTTTCTTGCGTCGCACTCTTGTACATCCGGAATATAACTGAACATAAGGCTCCTGATAACAATCCGTAAAACATGAGCAAGGTCATCTTTTGTGAGCAGGTTTCTATTTAATTTGCCGGACTTTAAAGACCAAACTAATTTAATATCAAATCAAAGCGTCTATGCCTGGTGCAGGATTTAATTTAAAAACGGGTGATCAGTCATCTTCCCGTTTGGTTTTAATATGGCGCATTTTACAGGCTATTGTTTGGCTGGCAGGAGCCGGTATTTTATTTTGTTTATTGTTTTTTCCGCCCCTTGGAGTTTTATTATTCTGGAATATTTTAATTCCTGTTGCGCCTGCATTATTTGTTACGGCACTTGGTGTATGGAGAAACGTTTGCCCTTTGGCTACCACTAATTTATTACCACGCCATGCAGGCTTATCAAAAAGAAAAAGACTCTCGGTAACACAATTGGGGAAACTTAATTTAATTGGGGTAATTGCTTTTTATATTATTGTTCCCCTGAGGCATTCCATATTTAATACCAATGGCGTTGCTACAGGTATTTTGATTATTTCTATGGCTGTTATTGGTATTGTTATGGGGTTCTTTTATGAATGGAAAAGTGCATGGTGTTCAGGTTTATGTCCGGTGCATCCGGTGGAAAAATTATATGGGGGCAATGTCCTTATTTCCGTACCAAACGCCCATTGCGGTAAATGTAGAAACTGTGTAATTCCTTGCCCCGACTCAACCCCAAACATTCAACCAAACTCTTCAGCAAAGACAATCTATCACCGGATAAACGGGTTGTTGATTACGGGGGGATTGCCCGGTTTTATATGGGGGTGGTTTCATGTACACGATGAAAGAACAATATCTTCAATAGGTGACTTCCTGGGTGTATATGAAATGCCGCTGCTTGGTTTTATGATAACGCTTGTTATTTACGGAATACTGATAATGAATATTCGGCCAAAATTTGAACAAAGACTGACCAGCATTTTTGCTGCATTGGGTGTATCCTGTTATTACTGGTACAGGATACCAGCCCTGTTTGGCTTTGGAATTAAGGGCAGTGATGGCTTACTTTTAAATCTCAGGAATACATTACCCGAATGGGTTCTTGCTGTTATAACCGTCTCAGTTTGCATTTTCTTTTTTTACTGGCTGGTTGTTAGAAAACAAAATAACAAGAGCTGGTCGGTAAGGCCACAGTATTCCAAATAAAAGTAAAGGAACGAACATAAATAATTCGCTGCGGTAAAAGCTCATTCATAATCTGGCAGTACAAGTGTGCGACGCAAGGAACGATGCTTATAAACCTATGTTTGGCTCAAAAAATGATTCTATGTTTTAGCCGAATATTATTGTAGATTGAAATGTCTTTTTTTGTGTAAGTTTATATGTGCAGGCCTAAAATTTTTTACTTATTTCTGTAACAAATTAACAGATGACAAGAGAAGAAAAATTTATGAACGAAGCCATACGCATTGGCATAGAGGGAATGCGAAATAATTTTGGCGGCCCGTTTGGTTGTGTAATTGTAAAAGATGACGAAATTATTGGCCGCGGCTGCAACAGTGTAATTTTAACCAACGACCCAACCGCCCATGCAGAAGTTGTTGCCATTCGTGATGCATGCAAAAAACTTGAATCTTTTCAGCTGGATGATTGCGAAATTTATACCACTTGCGAACCTTGCCCCATGTGCATGGGCGCCATTTACTGGGCACGCCCGGCAAAAGTTTATTATGCCAACTCAAGAACAGATGCTGCAAATATTGGCTTTGATGATTCTTTTATTTATGATGAGATTGCCTTGCCTTTAAGTGAAAGAAAAATGGTAATGCAATGCGTTAAAACAGATGCAGCAAAAACGATGTTTGATGAGTGGAAAAAGATGAATAATAAAACACTTTATTAAGCAAACATATTTTCTGCTTTTGTTTATAATTTATCCAGGCATTCTTCAAGGCTCTGCAGCCAATCGTTGATATTAATTTTAAAAACAGATTTAATTTTTTCCTTGCTCATAACAGAATAAGCAGGTCTTTTGGCAGGTGTTGGATACTGGATTGTAGCAATTGGATGAACCGTACAATCCAGTTGCTTTATATCGCGGATGGCGGTGGCAAAATCGTACCAGGAAATGGCGCCTTCGTTGCTGAAATGAAAGATACATTCGTCGCCATGCATAGCAGGCCATTCGGTGTTGATTATTTGCAGAATGGCTTGGGCAAGGTCTTTAGCATAAGTGGGCGAACCAAACTGATCGCTTACTACATTCAATTCTTTGCGGTCTTTCATTAAACGCAGCATGGTTTTTACAAAATTATTTCCATACACACTATACACCCACGATGTGCGTATAACAATTGTTTGCGGGTTGTTGGCAATG
>JANXWM010000154.1 GCA_025351145.1 Chitinophagaceae bacterium | reverse complement strand
TCAACATGTATGGCTGCAGGTTCTTTCCATACTAACCATTCTGTGACATCTAATACCGAAGACCTGTCGTTGCAATCATCTGCAATAAGTTTGACCTGCATTTTATTGTCCACTATTTTAAAACTGTACTTGCCAGGTTCTGTTTCTCCGCAATCGCTTTGCCCGAAATTTTTCATTAACGTGAAGGAAGAGTCGTTGTGGGTGTAACTCATACTTTCGATGAGGCTACTATCGGCAAGCGTGTATATGTTGGCAGAATCTTTTTTAAAATCGAAGATCACATTCACCGGCCCATCAATGGTTATGGTGGCTTTCCATCTTGTGTTTTCAAGTTGTGCGAATAATGGTGAAGTTGCAATGAATGTTAAAAGAAGAAATGATATTTTTTTCATGATGGTTTGTTTTATATTTTTTAAATGTTGCCTTTTTAAACCTGTCAGGTCTTAAAAGCCTGACGGGTTTAAACCCGGATTTTGCAATAGGATGTATTGGCTGTTGAAAGCCCAGTTATATTCTACAGTACAAGTGTGCGACGCAAGGAACGATGCTTTAAAATCTTCTGTTGAGGTCAAAAAAATTATACTGCAAAATCTGGGTTAAATTAAGTAATCTTATTTAGTTTTTATCCATACAAAATGCCCACCATTTTGAATTACGTTGAATTTTGCCACCTTGCCGTTTTCTTTTACAAATTCACAGTCAGCATCCAAAAGATTTTTGAATTGAAATTTTGTATCAGATTGAAAAATCAGTGGTATTGTTTCATTGTTTGAAACCTTGGCAACAAGGCGATCTTTTTCTTTTACAACATCAATTTTTTTAGTGCTGTCTATGGTTAATACATAAGTTCCAATATACTCAGCAAGGATTTTTGAATTTACTTTTACAGCATTTTGTAAAGCTTTGCCTAAGGCAAGGCCCGAAAGGGTAATTGATAGTTCATCAACCGGTGAACACTCGCAGTTAGATAAAATTGAAATGAATATGTCATCATTTGTAAAATAGATTTCATTGGTTAAAAACCCCGGTAACCCACCGGCATGTTCTATTGATTTAATGCCATTGCTGGTTTTTAAAAACCAGCCATATCCATAGTTTGAAAGGGTTCCGTTTTGCAGGGTAAAAGGTTTAAATGCTTTTTCTAAGGTCTCTTTTCTAAGTATTTTATAAGCATAAAGCCCTTGATGCCATTTAAATAAATCATCAACATTTGAAACTAATCCCCCGGCAGAATAAGTAACAGCCGAACTCCAGAAATCAGCATTTCTATATTCCAACCCATCCTGGCGGTACCCACTTACTTTATTCGGAATGATATTATTAAGGCTGTCGAAATAGGTATGGTTTAAAGACAGCGGTGTTAAAATATTTTCCTTTATGTATGTTTGAAAGCTTTTCCCTGAAACTTGTTCAATGATATAACCTAATATAAAATAGCCTGAGTTGCTGTATTTAAATTTTGTACCGGGTTCAAATTCTAATGGAATATTTTTAAAACTATCAATTAGTTGTTCGGGGGTGTAATCCCTTCTTTCCATATAAGGTTGTGGATAATCAATCTCAAAAAAATCCTTTATACCAGATGTATGTGTTAACAGGTTTTCGATAGTTATTGTGTTGCCCTTCGAAGGGAAACCTTTTACATACCTCTGCAAACTATCTTGTAAAGAAATTTTCCCCTGCTCAAATAATTGTAAAATAGCTACTGCGGTAAACTGCTTGGTTATGGAACCAAGTTTAAATAGCATGTCCGGCTGCATTGGTACATTCAATTCCAGGTCTGCACTTCCAAATGCTTTTTTATAAACAATTTTCCCTTTTTTAGCTACCAATACTTCGCAGCCGGGAGCAGTAGTTTTAAATTTTGCAGATAATATTTCATTCAGTTTTTTTGTTAATTCGTCGTCTTGCTTGTTTTGGCCAAAGATGCAAGTAAGCAATAAAAGAAAACTGGTGAAGAGAAAAAGTGATTTATTCATCTGTCAATTATTAAAAAATATTTTAAACCTGTCAGGCCTCGAAGACCTGATAGGTTTAAGGTGAGTGTTTTGTTTGCCAGTTGCACATTGCCCAATAAAGTTATGCAGTACAAGAGTGCGACGCAACCAAAGCTGCACAAGGTTTTTAGCCTGGTTAATAAAAATGTATTTTAAATTTTAAAAACTTTGACTGATCCTTATACCCGGCGTAACACCGTGAAAAAAGTTATCGAAATAAATAGAAGGCTCGATGGTTGTTTTATACAACTGTAACTTGCCTGCACCGAGACGGAAGGTATTTTTTTCTATAAAATCGCCCTGCCTGCGGATGAGGTAACCGAGTGAAAATACGGCGCTGAAAGAAAAATCCTTTTTGGGATTGTAATCGGTAGTGCCGCCCTGGCCATAGGTAAGCGTAAGAAAATCGTTTCTGTAAGTTTTTAATTTGCCTGTATTGTCTTTGGCAAATAAATAATGGGGCTCCCAAAAAATTCCGGGTTCCCATTTAAACGTTCTGTCGCGGTTGCTAAAGACAAACCTTGCACCAATGCTGACCGATGGCGCAAAATAATTTTTATAATTCCAGGTTTCTAAAAAATCATTTGCAATCAACAAGGCTTTTTCTTGTTTAAATTTTGCAAGATTTGTTCTTAATAATTCTT
>JANXWM010000260.1 GCA_025351145.1 Chitinophagaceae bacterium | reverse complement strand
ACTAATAAAACATCGCCTGCAATAACAATAAGCAGTGCTATAAATGTACCTGCCAGGTTTACTTTTACGTTGCCGCTGCCCAGAAAGAAAGCACTTATTACAGCAAGGTATGAGAACGAAAAAAAGCCCGGCAAAAAAATGATCATCAGGCCATACATTTTATCAAATGTTTCTCCAAAAATAAAAGGGAACAACCACTTTCCCGAGATGATGAGTAATATGATTACAACTAAATAAAACCGTTCAAGTAACCTGCCGATAACCAATACACTATTCATTACCTGCGGTTGTTCGTAAGTACCCTGTGCAACCTGCGGAAATATAACGCTGGCAAGTATTTGAGGAATAATCAGCAACATTTGCCCCAGCCTTGATACGAGTATATAATTGCCAAGATCTGTTTTACTGCAATACTTTTCTACAAAGTAAAAATCGATCCTGTTGATGAGAAAGAAAATAATATTTGCGCCTAAAGCCAGCACCGAATAGCGTATAATATTTTTAGTGTGCCCGGCTGCAGGAAGCGATATTATTTTGAAGGTTTGATACCGTACGATAAATATGAGTAAAAGTAATAAACCCTGTAGGAATGTTGAATAGAAATACAGGTCAATAACAAAATCACTTTTCTGATGACTTGTATCATTCTGCGGGATAAAAAAAATAACTGCAATATTAACAATGCTTAAAATAATATTGGGCAGCAGGTAGTTGCTCTTTGAATAAAAGAGAACAGAAAAGAAATTGATCATCATAAGCCCGGTTACATAAAAAACGGCATACCACTTTATAGTTTCTGCGGGCAACGAAATATCTTTTAATATGAGCGTTAAAAAATATCCGGAAGTTGCTATGCCGATAAGTGCAATTAAGGAGACCCAAAGCACAGAAAATAAAACGAGCTTATTATATGAAACAATTTTTTTTGATGCAAAATAAGTAAGGCCCGATTCGAGACTTAAACCGAGCAACAGCGAAACAAATGCAAATATATTGGCGAGGTAAAGTACCGTTCCGCTGTTATCGGCCTGCAGGTACCTTGAAAATAAAATATTTGTAGCGAGTGTAGTTATAAAATAGAAGCCCCTCCAAATAATACTCTGGCCAAATAATTTTTCAATCGTCATTGTTGGTGATTATAGAAAAGGTTTATTTTTTGCGGGCAATAATGCCGCAATAAGGGCTGTAACTTTCAGATCCCCGGGGAATAAATTTTGCCATTAAGGGCTTTAACCGTACCAAAACGGCAACGATTAAATGCTTTATAAAAGATGGGGTTTTTTCAAGCCAGAAATCGAACTTTCCAAAGTAACCTGCTTTTATTACTTCCATACCTTTTTGTTCGAGAAAGGCTTTCCATAACTGGGGATCCATAGACGGGATATAATGGCGCTGATAATTTTCAAGGTCGAAATTTCTATGGAAAAAATTTTGAAAAGAACCCCTGAAATTTGGTGTAGTAATTACCAGGTAGCCGTTAGCAGATAAAAGGTCAATATGCTTTTCTACTACGGCCTGCCAGTTTTCAAAATGCTCTATAAAACCAAAAGAACAAACTACATCAAACCCGTTTACCGACTGCATTTTAAAGAAATCGCCATGTTGAAAAGTTCCAACTTTTAACTGCTTCAACTGGTAAAAGGGTACAAGTTCTGTTTCTATCCTGTCAGATAAATCTACACCATTTACCTCCAGGCCTTTTGTGCCAAAATATGCCAGGTAACCACCGGGAAAACAACCTACTTCAAACGAGCTTTTTAGCTGTTGCCATGGTAATTCTTTCTCGAAAAACTCTATTACCGGATCTGTTGAATCTGCAATTTTGAAATCGTATTTATTATTTTGATCATCCCAAAACTGTGTGGTAGCCAAACCGGTACTTTCCATATAATATTACTTTATTAGCGTGCTTTAAAGCGATAGATTATTGCTTTAAAATTATGCCGGATAATCAAGTTTTTTGTAACTGATAAAAAATTATTTCCCTGATTTTTAAATTTTAGGGGCCGGGCCAGGAATTGCTATGAAGCTTTACTTGCGTCGCACTCTTGTACTGCGTTGCATGGCTGAACAATGCAACTTGCGCAATTGATGTTTGTGATAAAGGAGCTTGAAGAAAGCTTTAAGGCCCTTAGTTCAGCTAATAATCCGAACGTACAAGAGTGCGATGCAAGGATGTTGCATTTTATTCAAATGCCTGGCTGCAAAAAAATAAACTGAATTTGAGGCTGAAAATTATTGTTGCCGGTTTACCTCTTTTACAACACGTGCTACAACCAGGTAAACAATACATATAATACCAAATAAAATACCCCCGATAATACCGCCAATAAGCCTGCCCATTTTTAAATCGCGTAAGGGCAGCATGGGTTCATCTATAACAGTAATGAGCGGGGTTTCCCTAAGCAGGTTAAACTTTGCGAGCTCAAGGTTTT
>JANXWM010000200.1 GCA_025351145.1 Chitinophagaceae bacterium | reverse complement strand
ACTGGAAGTTTTACTGGGTGGGTAAAACGAACCTCGAAGTAATGAAACCACCCGAAGAACTCGACTACAATATGTGGCTTGGACCCGCTCCCTACAAGCCTTATAACCCGCACCGTGTGCATCAAACCTTTCGTGGATATTGGGACTACGATGGCGGTGGCCTTGGCGATATGGGCCAGCATTACATAGATCCTATTCAGTATTTTTTAGGAAAAGATAATGATAGTCCAATCTCCGTAGAGATAGATGCACCGCAGCAACATCCCGATGCAGTGGGCACCTGGCCCAGGATTGAATATACTTATGCCGATGGTTGTAAAATAATTTTAGATGGAGAAGGCACCGATGTAAACGCTCCATACATCGAAGGCCCCAAAGGAAAATTATTCGCAGAGTTTAAGTGCGACATTCCTGACTTTGAAAAAAAATTAGCATCGTTGCCTGATCCGGAACCGCAGGTTACCAACTTTGTTGAAGCTGTTTTGCAGCGTAAAAAATTTGCATTAAACGAGTCCAATGGCTACCGTTCCTGTACCATTATAAACATGGGCAAGATTGCTTTGCAACTTGGCCGTTCGCTCAATTTCGATCCGGTAAGACAGCTCTTTGTAAACGATGAAGGTGCTAACCGGCTCATAGACCAACCTATGCGGGCACCGTGGATTATATAATGGTTTAGTAAAGTCATCAGTAATAAATTTTATGAGCCAGGCAACAGAATATGAATGAAGCTTTACTTGCGTCGCACTCTTGTACTTCGGTAATTTAACTGAACAGTTCCAGTGCAGCAGGCTAAGCAATAGATGCATTAAAACAGGTAATATTTAGTAAGGTTTTTACACATTGCCGAATAATGGGTAAACCGTAAAAGAGTGCGACGCAACCGGGCTTAATAGTAGCACAGAAGATTGGCTCAAAAAAAAAGAGCAATTAAATTTTACGAATGGATAAATGTTTAAAAAATAATTTCAGTTTAAATCTCTTAACACTAAAGTATATCATGAGAAAAATAATTATCACAGCCCTCATTTTTTTCCAGTTAAGTACAACCTTATTTGCGCAAACAACTTCATCAACAATAAGTGAAATACTTTCCGCTATGCCTGCGCAAAATAAGCAGCAGTTGCAAAAAAGCATGGAAGCAATAACTGCCCTTGGCGAAAAGGGAATTATAGAAATGATTGCTATGCTTTCACCTGCCGGTAAAACGGATAATACTTCTCTTGAATATGCGATTGGTGGTTATTCCTATTACGTTATTCAAACCGGTAAGGAAACGGAAAGGCAAATGGCAGTGAATGCTTATTGTTCGGCATTAAAAAAATTATCTGATAATGCCAGCAAACAATTTATCATAAAGCAATTGCAGCAAATGGGCAATGATGCTGCTGTTCCATCTATAGCAAAATATCTGCACGATGAATATCTTTCTGCTCCTGCTGCAGAAGCGTTGGCACAGATTAATTCACCTGCTTCAACAAAAGCATTATTAAAGGCCTTAAAAAATTCACAGGGGGCTGTTCAATTATCTTTGATAGAAGCACTTGGTTATGCAAAATACAATAAGGCAGTTCCTGCAATAAGTAAAATAGCTACAACCGATCAGGGAGAACTAAGAAAAGTATGTTTGTATGCGCTTGCCCGTATAGGTAATCCTGCTTCAACAGATTTATTACAGGCAGCGGCACAAAAAGCAGGTTATACTTTAGAAAATACTGATGCCACTGCCGCTTATGTTACATTCTTAAACGAGTTAGCGGCTAATGGTAATAAAGAAACAGCGGAAAAATTTGCAATGAAATTATTAGCCGATGCTAACGCGGTTCAACAGGTACATACAAAAACTGCCGCTTTAAAATTACTGGTTGATATACAGAAGGAAAAAAGCTTGCCAGTGCTTAATACTGCCATGCAGGATGCAGATATAAAATACCGCAGTGCGGCAATTGGTTTTGCGGCGCAATTCCAGGGGCAGTCGTTAAATAAAAAAGACATATCTGCTTCGCCTATTTTTTTATTAAGCGAAGAAGAAAAGAAAGACGGATTCAAAGTTTTATTTGATGGTTCAAACCTTGATCTGTGGACAGGAAATACGATTGATTATACCGTTAATAATGGTGATATATTAATTGATCCTAAAGATCAGGGCCATGGAAACCTTTATACAAAACAGGAGTTTAGCAATTTTATTTACAGGTTCGAGTTTCAGTTAACACCCGGTGCCAATAACGGTCTTGGCATAAGGGCACCCCTTGAAGGTGATGCAGCTTACGCAGGAATGGAGATACAAATACTCGATAACGAAGCCGACATGTACAAAGACCTTCATCCTTATCAATATCATGGTTCTGTATATGGCGTAATACCTGCAAAAAGAGGGTTTCTTAAACCAACCGGTGAATGGAATTACGAAGAAGTAATTGCAAACGGGAATAAAATAAAAGTGGTCTTAAACAATGAAGTTATTCTCGATGGTGATATAAGTGAAGCTATAAAAAATGGAACGATGGATCACAACCAACACCCGGGTTTATTGAGGCAATCTGGCCATATTGGTTTCCTTGGTCATGGCTCGGTTGTAAGGTTTAGAAATATCAGGGTTAAAGAATTATAAATTAGATTTTAAGGCAGTGATGCAGTTACATTAAAAGCAGGAAGTAAGCATTGAAGTGTTGATTAAAGATATGAACGTACAAGAGTGCGACGCAAGGAACGGTCAATTCATATTCTTCAGCCCGGTCAATAAAATTACCGAACCATCTTTTTTGCAATAATGATCATCCGTGGTGATTTTCTTACATCGTAATGCCCGAGTGTATAGTCGCCAAACACTTGCTGTACCTGCATTTGCTGGTAAGCCAGCATATCTGTAAAATCTCCCAAAGAAAACTTGGCTACTTTTTCTGTAAAGACCCGCTCTGACATTTGTCTGTTTTCTTCTACCTGTATGTCTTTGTAAAAATGTGTTTCATCGTGCCTGCGGGATATGTGAAAATGTATGTCGTCGATGCTTAAGTTTTCGCTAAGTATAAGATGATCTTCTGCATAATGTACATTCAGGTAATCTATTACCAACAATCCATTGGGTTTAATGCTTTGAGCAATAGTTCGCATGGCATCGTCGTGTTCGCGGCGGGTGTTAAAGTAACCAAAGCTTGTAAAGAAATTAAACGCATAATCGAAGTAGTTGATATAGAAAGGCAGCCGCATATCGTGCACAAAAAAATGGAGATGATCGCTTTCTAACTTAAGGGCTTCGGTTATCGAAGGTTCAGAAAGGTCAATGCCGGTAACATCGAAACCCATTTCTGCCAGCCTGCGGCTATACCGGCCCTTGCCACAGGCCACATCGAGCATATAGCTCCCGGATTTGGGATCCAGATCCGATAGCAGCCGTGTTATGAAAGCTGAAGCTTCGGTTTCGTTGCGTTTATGGTAAAGTACCTCATAATAAGGGGAACTGAACCATTCTTTATACCATTCTTTTGAGGCCATAAAATTAAAAATTATTGTAAAGTTAGCTAACAGAACAAGTTATGATGTATTTATGAATTTCTTTAAATTCTCAACCGTTTGAGTTTTTTTAAAGTAATTTTTTTCAATTATGTTTGCGAACACCAAAAAGTGTTGAGTAATGGCGCTAATCAAAAGTATATCTGGAATTCGTGGTACAATTGGTGGTAAACCCGGAGAAACGCTCAGTCCCCTGGATATTGTAAAATTTACCGCAGCATACGGAACATTATTATTAAAAAATAACGGCAATAATAATAAAGTTGTTATTGGCCGCGATGGCCGCATGAGCGGCGAAATGGTACAACGCATTGTAGTAAGCACTTTAAATGCGCTTGGCATGGATGTTATCGACCTTGGCCTCAGCACAACACCAACCGTTGAAATGGCGGTGATTTTTCACAAAGCTGCAGGTGGAATTATTTTAACAGCGAGCCATAACCCCAAAGAGTGGAATGCTTTAAAATTACTCAATAGCAAAGGCGAATTCTTCAGCGCTGCTGATGGTGCCGCTGTTCTTGAAATAGCCGTTGCCGAAGATTTCAATTTTGCCGGCGTTGACAAATTAGGTTCCTACACCACCGATGATACTTCTCTGCAGCAACATATTGATGCAGTAGTAAATTACCCGCTGGTAGATGTTGCTGCCATTAAAAAAAGCAAGTTTAAAATCGTTGTTGATGCTATCAACAGCACCGGTGCCATTGCAGTTCCTGCGTTGCTGAAAGCATTGGGTGTAGGTGCGAAAGATATTACTGTTCTAAACGAAGAAGTAAACGGCAAGTTTGCTCATAATCCCGAGCCATTGCCCCAGCATTTAAACCAGTTGTGCAACGAAGTAAAAAAGCTACATGCCGACCTTGGTATAGCAGTAGATCCCGATGTAGACCGCCTGTGCTTTGTTTGCGAAGATGGTTCCATTTTTGGCGAAGAATATACACTCGTTGCCATTGCAGATTTTGTGCTGCAAACAAGAAAAGGAAATACCGTAAGCAACATGTCATCTACCCGTGCATTGAAAGATGTTACCATTAAAAATGGCGGCGAATATTTTCCCAGCGCTGTGGGCGAGGTAAATGTTGTTACAAGGATGAAAGAAGTAAATGCCGTAATTGGCGGCGAAGGCAATGGCGGCATTATTGTTCCAGACCTGCATTATGGCCGCGACGCACTCATCGGCATTGCCCTGTTTCTTACGCAACTGGCGCTAAG
>JANXWM010000196.1 GCA_025351145.1 Chitinophagaceae bacterium | reverse complement strand
AATTGCCGGGCGAAAAGCTTCTGTTAAGGATGCAGTAGTTTTTTCTTTAAAATAATTTGTAGCGGCAAAATCGCCACCTTTTAAAATGCCTATAGCATCGGTAATTGTCATTTGTTTTATGGCATTGATAAAAATGGGTGCAGCAGATTTTGCAGCTTCTTCAGCCCCGCGGTTCATGGAGAGAATGGCTTTATCAACCACACTGCCCAAACCCAGGCTGCGCAAGGTGCTTTCAACTTTTTGTGCCTCGGGAGGCATTAATATTTTGATGGCGGCATTTGCAAAAAAACCATCTGCGGCAGACAATTGATTGCTACTGTTTTGTGTACCAACAGTCAGCGCTTCTTTTAAACCTGAAGCAATTTCTTCTGGGGAAAGAGGTAACGAAGCGCCGGACTGATTAAGTATCTGTTGTGCTACATCGCAGCGTGTAAGAGTCAGTAATAATAAGATTGAAAAGGAGATTTTTTTCATGCTGTTTTTTTTAATTAATTACCAAATACTTTCTTTAAAAGATCGCTGGTTTGTGCCATAGGGTCTTTGCGTATTTGTGTTTCCTGTTTGGCTACTTCATAGAAAATACCTGAGAGTGTTTTATCGGTTACATAACCGCTTAAATCGGGATTTACTTTTTTAAAACTTACTTTGTTATAACTTGAAAATGCAGTGTTCCAGTATTTCGTTGCACCGGTTTTTTCAAGCGCACTGTCAATAACAGGTTTGAAAGCCAGGGTAAGCGAAGCATTTGTTTTTTCACGCAGGTAATGCGTTGCAGCCGAATCGCCGCCACGTAAAATACCCCATGCATCGTTAATGGTCATTTGTTTTATAGCACTTAAAAAAATAGGAGCTGCACTTTTTGCGGCATCTTCGGCTGCGCGGTTCATAGATAAAATGGCATCATCAACCTGCTGACCAAAACCAAAGCTGCGTAAGGTTTTTTCAACTTTTTGTGCTTCGGGTGGCATTAATATTTTTAATGCAGCATCTTTAAAAAAACCATCTACTGAAGAAAGCTTTAAGGTGCTTTTGGTTACGCCGGTATTTAATGCCTCTTTTAATCCGCTTGCCACATCATTGGTACTTAGAGAATCGCTGCTTTTGCTGCCTGTAACTTTTTTAAGCAGATCAAGCGGCGTCTGGGCATTGGCAAATAAAACGATGGATAATGAGAAAGTAAAAAACAAAAAAAAATTTTTCATTCGTATGATTTTTTCTGATACAGTCAAAAGTAGTGCCGTATGTTTAAAGATTGCGTTAAACCCAAATTTGGCAGTAGAGATTTTTTGAACCAGGCTGTAGATTTTTATAGCATCGTTCCTTGCGTCGCACACTTCTACTGTAGATTATAACTGAACTTTCAACAGCCAATACAATGAACTGTAAAATTCAGGTTAAATAAAAAGGCGGAGAAATATTCCTCCGCCTTTCTTGTAAGTAAACAATTAATTTATTGTTTTACCACTTTATAAACTGCCTGTTCTGTGCCTGCATTCAGTTTAAGTACATACATGCCGCTCTTAAGACTGGCTGTATTATTTAAAATGATGGTGCTTGAAAAAGCATCATACATTTTTGATTTTTGAGAAGCAACCAGTTTACCCTGCATATCGTAAAGGCTTAAAGATACCGCCTGCGCTGTTGCAAGGTTAAGCTGTATTTTAAGATCGCCTGTAAAAGGATTCATGAAAGTAACATCGGTTATTGCATTGTTAGATTTAACATTAATAACCCTTGAATAGCTTACAGAGCCATCGCCATCAACCTGCTTTAAACGATATTGAACAGATGTAGATGCATTAAATGCGTTCCTGTCTGTAACTGTGTAAGATTGTTCTTTAAAGCTGTTTAAAGATTTTACGGTAGCAACTGTTTTAAAAGTGCCTGTATTATCTGCACGTTCAACTTCGTAGCGGTTCATGTTTAATTCGCTTGAAATTTTCCAGTTAAGGGTTACATCGTTGCTTTTGCGTTCTGCGTTGAAGGAGAGGAGTTTTACAGGAAGTGCTGTGCAGCCTGCAGCAGTATTACTTACATAAGGGAAAATACCTAAACCAACTTTAAAATCTCCCCACGAACCATCCATCGGATTCCAACTATTGTCACTCCACTGCTCGTACCCTTGACCCGGAACTACGAATCCATTTGTAGAAGTCACGAGTGAAATTGAATCGTGTGTGCTGGTAGTCCACTTAAAATTAGATATGTCCATTGAAACAAAAAATTGTTTGCTGGGAGGTAAAGCTATTGGAGTGGGAAAGATTATTTGAGTTAAATAATGACCATCAACATCAGTTTTGATTTGGGAAAGCGGTACTGCAACTGAATCACCGAGCTGCGTTGCAGGATTACCATCTATGCCTGCATCATATACCCTGAAAATTATCTTCTTGGTGAGATCTGCAGATTTATTAGTATTAGCTACAATAAAATAAAAAAGGCAACCAGTTGTGTAAGAATATGTAGTTGATGATAAATCGAAATAATTGGCTTTCTGTTTATCAGCGTACTTATTTACGCCAGCAACAAAACCATCAACACCCCCTATGCCTGCACCGTAGTAAGTCAAAGCCCAGTCATTTGCTTCCTCAAAATTTGAAGTATCGCAGTCTGATGTTGTCCCTTTAATCCCAGGGGCATTTGAGATTGGTATTTTATTCACTGACATTTTTCCAGAAACAATGCGTTGCGCATTTGCCACGTTAAAACAAAGAAGTGTTAAGAAGGCAGCAGAGTAAATTTTTCTCATAAATTAATTTTTTGGGAAGATAGTAAAGTTTGTCTTTTCGGCAACTAATATGCAGTTTTTTTCCTGCATCTATTTTGTGTATGGTATTGCATCACCTTTAAAAGATATTTTTCTTATCATTTTATTATTGTTTCTCACATTACTTTTGCGCTGATACAAATAAATACTATGCGCAATTGTTTGCTTCTCTTCATTGCAATCGTTTTGTTATCCTCCTGCAATGGCAATCAACCTGCAGTTGTTGATAACGGAAATAACGATGCCAACCCTGCACCCAAAACTTTCTCATATAATATTTTAAAAGTGTACCCGCACGATACATCTTCTTACACCGAAGGCCTTGTTTTGCTAAACAATACATTGTACGAAAGCACGGGCAACAAAGGCAAAAGCAAACTGCGCAAACTGAACCTGCAAACGGGCAAGCCTGAAAAAGATGTAAAACTTGCAGATGAATATTTTGGCGAAGGCATTGCTATTTTAAACAATAAAATTTACCAGCTTACATGGAATGAACATAAAGTATTTGTGTACGATGCAACCACTTTCGAAAAGATAAAAGAAATGGCGTGGCCATTTGAAGGCTGGGGCATGACACAGAACGGAAAAGAACTCATCATCAGTACTGGCAGCAGTAATTTATATTTTGTAAACCCCGATGATTTTAAAATAATAAGAACCGTGGCGGTTACGGATAATTACGGCCCCGTGGGCAATATAAACGAACTTGAATATGTAAACGGCGTTGTTTACAGCAACCAGTATCTCACCAACAATATTTTAAAAATAGATCCTGAAAATGGCAAGGTTATTGGCAAGCTCGATCTTACTGGTATTTTAGACAGCAGCGGCATGCCGCACGACCCGGCGATGTACGACGTTAATTCCGGCAATGTGCTCAATGGAATTGCCTACGATTCTGCAAACAACAGCTTACTTGTAACAGGCAAATTATGGCCTGCCCTTTTCGAAATAAAAGTGAATTAATTTTTTGGGCCAATCGCCTGAAACCCTGATTGAGCTTTACTTGCGTCGCACTCTTATACGTTTGTATCGTGATTGGGCTTTTACCGAAGTCTCCCAGCAACGGCGGCGTTGCGTCATGGGGCAAAACAACTCAAAACGGTTTTGTTGATTTTCAATTAGTTAGTACCGAGTTGTATAGAAGCGTAGATTTTAACCGCAGAGACGGGGAGGCGCTAAGTAATTCTCTGCGTCTTGGCGTCTCTGCGTTTTGTATTTTCTGCTCATTAATAATCAGAATGTACAAGAGTGCGACGCAACAGGCGATGCCATAAAAAACCTCTGCCCGGCTAATAATCTTTCTCTACTTGTCTTTTGTAATAATATAAATCACAGAGCTGCACTGCTGCGCATTACCCCATGCTTTAAGGTTGGAGATAAAGCCATTCCATACTGCTTTTATTAAATTGTTGCCGCCGGTTTTATACTGTTCGCTCAACATTGAAACATAAAAACTGTCGAACCACATGGGCTTGTATTCTTTTACCGTAAAGCCATGTTTTTGCATAAGCTGCTGCATGCTGTGCGGGGAGAAATGATAGAGGTGGCGCGGCACATCGTAAGCGGCCCAGTATTCTTTGTAAACAGCAGCATCGTGGCTGGTATAGTTGGGTACGGCAATTATTAAAACACCATCGTTTTTAA
>JANXWM010000179.1 GCA_025351145.1 Chitinophagaceae bacterium | reverse complement strand
GTGGCTCAGTTCCAGGTGGCAATGGCAATTTATAAAACCGGGTGTAAGCATGCCTTTAAATTGCTGAATATCGTCACCTGCATCTTTTAACTCCACAATATCCTGTACTATTCCCTGTTCGTCAGTTATCAGCACATGGTTACGGTAAAGCATTTCGCTTCCTGTAAAAATATAGTCGGCCCTGAATTTATGAAACGCCAATGTTGCAAAATTTGATTGCCGCAAAGCTATGCTTTGGGTGATTCTTTACCGCCGGAACTGTTTAAATTTTGTAAGCATAACTGCTGAGAATGCTGGAGCTGACCATTGATATACAGACAAAAGGATTGCGACGCAAGGAACGATCCCATGAAACCCAATGCTGGTATCTCACCATTAAACATTTTATGCCAACCATTAAATTTCCGCAAGCCAATTTTTCCTGTGCTTCGTCGTTTGTAATTCTGTTAACTTTACCGGCTCTGAAAAATTGACTAATTATTTCGAAAAATGATTCAAAAGAAACGCATCGCCATATTCGGTTCAACGGGTTCTATTGGTACGCAGGCACTGGAAGTAATTGCCGCGCATCCTGATAAATTTTCTGTGGAAGTGCTTACCGCCCACACCAATGATGAGCTGCTGATAAAACAATCTTTGCAGTTTAACCCCAACATGGTGGTAATTGGCGACGAAAAAAAATACCAAAAGGTAAAAGAAGCGCTTGCCAAAACAGATGTAAAAGTTTTTGCAGGCGAAGATTCGCTGGAAGAAGTTGCAGCAATGGATTGTTATGATATTATGATCGCGGCCATTGTTGGTTTTGCAGGTTTAAAGTCTACCTTAAGCGCAATCGAAAATGGCAAAACAATTGCCCTCGCCAATAAAGAGACGCTTGTAGTTGCAGGCGATATTGTAATGCGCAAAGCAGCAGAAAAAAATGCCCAGATCATTCCTGTTGACAGTGAGCACTCGGCCATATTTCAATGCCTGACAGGTGAAAGCAGAAACAAAATTGAAAAGATCATTCTTACTGCAAGCGGCGGGCCTTTTCTTGGTAAAAAGCCCAACTTCCTGGTAAATGTAAAACGCGACCATGCGCTGCAGCACCCCAACTGGACGATGGGCGCCAAAATTACCATAGACTCTGCAACTCTTATGAACAAAGGGCTTGAGATGATAGAAGCAAAATGGCTGTTCAATTTAAGGCCCGACCAGATACAGGTGATCATTCACTCCCAGAGCATCATCCACAGCATGGTGCAGTTTGAGGATGGCAGCATGAAAGCACAAATGGGGTTACCCGATATGAAGCTGCCCATACAATATGCATTGGCTTACCCGCAACGCATACAAAGCAAGTTTCCACGGTACGATTTTAAAAAACCCAACACGCTCAATTTTGAAGAACCCGATGTAAAAACATTCCGCAACCTTACGCTGGCAACCGACGCACTCAACAAAGGCGGCAACATGCCCTGCATACTCAATGCAGCCAACGAAATTGCCGTGTTCGCCTTCCTGCGCAACCGCATTGGCTTTCTTGATATAACCGAAATGGTAGAGCGCACCATGAACAAAATTTCCTTTATCGCCAGCCCCACGCTGGAAGAATACTTTGAAAGCGATGGTGAGGCCCGTAACTTCGCGGCCACTTTAATTCAAATGTAAAGCTGTTAAAAAGTGACGGGTAGTTTTTTTATGCGCCCAACATTTGTATCATTGTGCAACTTTACTTGCGTCGCACCCTTGTACGTTCGGAACAATGAGGAGCAAGCTAAGAGCTATGAGCTTCGGGCAAAACACAATAGCTCAAGGCTCGCAGCCAAAAGCTCAAAGCTATTCTTCAGTACAAGTGAGTGACACAACGGACCCCGAAGCTTCGGGGGAATAGGATTAATAAACTGACTAAATAAAAATTAAAATATGCTTTTAACGATAGACTGGGGCAGCATTGGTATTAAAACATTGCAATTTATTCTTTCATTTTCTATACTGGTTACATTGCACGAACTGGGGCATTTTGTTACCGCCCGCTGGTTTAAATGCCGCGTAGAAAAGTTTTATCTTTTTTTTAATCCATGGTTTAGCCTGTGGAAAAAGAAGGTTGGCGAAACCGAATACGGCTTTGGCTGGGTGCCTTTTGGCGGCTATGTAAAAATCAGCGGCATGGTGGATGAAAGCATGGACAAAGAACAGATGAAACTGCCTCCACAACCTTACGAATTTCGTAGCAAACCGGCCTGGCAGCGCCTGATAATTATGATTGGCGGTGTAGTGGTAAATGTAATACTTGCCATCGTTATTTTTATAGGCATTACCTGGGTTTGGGGCGAAGAATATATGCCGGTTAAAAACCTGAAGTATGGCGTGTATGCAGATTCGCTGGGTAAAAAAATTGGTATACAGGACGGAGATAATATTGTAGCTGTTAACGGAAAACCAATAGAAGATTTTGGCAAACTTGGCATTGAAATTATGCTGAACGATGCTAAAAGTATTGAGGTTGAGCGCAACGGCTCAACACAGGAATTAAAAATTCCTGATGGTTTTATAAGTGAGCTGAACAAAAATAAACTTCAAAATTTTGTGGGCATCCGTTTTCCTGTGGTAGTAGATTCAGTTTCTCCTGCTGCCGTATTTAAAGAGGGAACTTTGAAAAAAGGGGACCAGTTAATTGCAATCGATAATAAACCATTTGGCTATTTCAACGAGTTTAACGATTTGAAAAAAGGATTAGAAAACAAAGTTGTTCCCGTTATGGTTTTGCGGGGGCAGGATACGGTACAGATTAAGGTACAATTAAACGATAAAGCCGCCTTAGGATTTGTAACTAAAGCCCCAACGGATTTATTTGGAACTACCATTCATCATCATACTTTTTTTGAATCAATACCAATTGGTTTTAACCAGTGCTTCGCCACGTTAAACAGGTACATCACCGGCATTGGTCAAATTTTTTCGGGCAAGGTAAATGCAAGCGATTCGCTTGGCAGTGTTATAAGCATTGGCAATACCTTTCCAGGAGTATGGAACTGGGAGCGTTTCTGGACGCTTACAGGTATTTTCTCCATCATACTTGCGTTTATGAATATTTTGCCGATACCTGCATTAGA
>JANXWM010000099.1 GCA_025351145.1 Chitinophagaceae bacterium | reverse complement strand
GTACACTTAACCCTTATGAACACGGGGAATGTTATGTAACAGAAGATGGTGCCGAAACGGACCTGGATCTTGGCCATTACGAACGCTTCCTGAGCATTTACACTTCACAGGCAAACAATGTTACTACCGGGCGCATTTATCAAACGGTAATAAACCGCGAAAGGGCAGGAGACTTTTTGGGGAAAACTGTACAGGTAGTGCCGCATATTACCGATGAAATAAAACGCCGTATGCTGCTGCTTGGCAAAGGAGGCAAATTCGATATAGTAATAACAGAAATTGGCGGTACTGTGGGCGATATTGAAAGCCTTCCGTTTATAGAAGCCGTTCGCCAGATTCAATGGGAACTGCCCGAGCAGGATGTGGTGGTAATCCATCTTACGCTAATCCCTTACCTGAGCGCAGCGAAAGAACTAAAAACAAAACCTACACAGCATAGTGTAAAAATGCTGAGCGAAACAGGTGTACACCCCGACATAATTGTAGCACGCACAGAGCAGCCGCTTGGCAACGATATCAAACGCAAGATTGCCTTGTTCTGTAATGTAAAACCCGAAGCTGTAATAGAGGCAATGGATGCGCCAACAATTTACGAGGTGCCCCTTGCCATGCTGCGGGAGAAACTTGACGTAATTACCATGCGTAAACTTGGCATAAGTGTATTTCCAGAACCCAATCTTGAAAAATGGAAAGGCTTTTTAGATAAGCTTAAATACCCAAAAAGTAAAGTAACCGTAGGTTTAATAGGCAAGTATATTGAACTGCAGGATGCATATAAGTCTATCCTCGAAAGCTTTATTCATGCAGGTGCCATGAACGAAGTAAAAGTTCAGGTAGTTAACGTGCACAGCGAATTTATTACTGATGAAAATGTGGCCGAAAAATTAGAAGGCCTCGATGGTTTGCTGGTTGCACCCGGCTTTGGTAACCGCGGTACAGAAGGCAAAATTATTGCTGTAAAATATGCGCGTGAAAACGGCATGCCTTTCTTCGGTATTTGCTTGGGTATGCAGATGGCTGTAATAGAATTTGCAAGAAATATTTTAGGGTTAAAAGAGGCGCACTCAACAGAAATGAATCAAAATACCCCCGAGCCTGTTATCAATATGATGGAAGAGCAAAAGAAAATTAAAATGATGGGTGGCACTATGCGTTTGGGCGCTTATCCTTGCGACATAAAGGAAGGCACACTCGCTTATCAAATCTATGGAACTACGCACATAAGTGAAAGGCACCGCCACCGTTTCGAGTTCAATAATGAATATTTAGAGCAGTTCGAAACCAACGGTATGATAGCAAGCGGCACCAATCCCGAAACAGGTTTGGTAGAAATAATGGAAATACCTGCCCACCCATTTTTTATTGGTGTACAGTATCATCCAGAATTAAAGAGTACAGTTGAAAGGCCATCGCCATTGTTTGTGCATTTTGTGGCCGCAATGAAGAAATACAACGATCAGAATATCACCATTAAGAATCCTTTGCTGCAAAGCGAAATGATATAAAAAAAGCTTTCCGAATAGTGATAACTTTAACTCAAACTTGAATTTTTTCTCAGTAAAGCGCCGCTTTTAAGCGGCGTTTTTTGTTGCATAAAAACAATTGTACTTTATTAATAATTTCGGGTAGAGAAATTTTGTACCCAACTATATATCATTTATCCTCTTTACTTGCGTCGCACACTTGTACTGCAGTAATTTTATTGAGCTTTCAACAGCCAAATACAGGAACAGTGTATTGCCGCCATTATTCACTGCTGCAAATAAATTCCTTTGATTAAGAAAACAGTAAAAGTTTTATGATTAATTTTCCC
The DNA here is from genome assembly GCA_025351145.1 of Chitinophagaceae bacterium. Taxonomy (GTDB): domain Bacteria; phylum Bacteroidota; class Bacteroidia; order Chitinophagales; family Chitinophagaceae; genus Limnovirga. The sequence goes on along the minus strand of JANXWM010000099.1, from coordinate 22,983 downwards.
GATGAGCCGTATTTTCGCTTTTCTATTTACCTCTTAATACGATTATAATATGGATACCAAAAAAGACATGAACGTATCGAAATTTCTTACAATGCTTGTAATATTGTTTGCAATAATGGCAATTGCAGTTATAATTGCGGTTAATATATAAAACAGGAGCAGGCTAATACATTTTATTTAAGCTTTACAATAGCAAACGTATTTAGGCTATTTGTATTTCTTTTTCAGCCGCTTTATACAATTTCTTTTCCTTCCAGTTGTACCATTTACCGGGTGCAACTTTTTTCAACAGGGTATCTATGCTGCGCATACCTACCAGGTTCCATACACCTTTTAATTTACCTGCTGCACTGCTGTTAAGTGCACGAAGGCTCATGGCAAAACCACTATCGAGGTATTCCATGTGGTGCCAGTATCCGCCGGGCATAAATAAAGTATCTCCGTGATCAAGAATCATATCGTATCCTTTTGCAAACTCCACAGCAGGGAATTGTGATACATTAAGTTTACTTTTTTCGGCATCATAATAATTGCTGAAATCCGCTATGCTTAAAACTTCAAAAGGTTTACGGTAAAGTTTATATTGTTCACTGTATGGAAACAGCAATACACGTTTACGGCCAATGAACTGTGTGTGAAAAATATGACTAAGGTCAATATCGAAATGAAGATGTGTAATAGAGCCTTTGCCACCTGTGAAAAGCATTGGTACACGTTTTACAAATCCTTTGGCAAGGTGATCGGGCCAGGTGAAATCTTTTATTAGCTGAGGGGCATGGCTGAATATATTAAAAAGGAAAACACGCCACTCTGCAGGGCCGCTGCTGATCATGTCTATATATTCACCAAATGTGGTATAATCATCTGCTTTGTTGATTGGTGTATATGCATCGCTTTTTACATTGTTGTAAATGCCTACTCTTTCATTGCCAACCACCTGCTTAAAGTATTGCCAGTTCCATTTGCTGTAGGCAGGCCATTTTTTTGCAAGGTCTTTTATAATAACCGGAACCTGGGGATCAAAATATTTTTTCTTAAACTCTTCTGCGCTGATATCGGAAACTATGTCGACCTGCTGTAATTCCATACTCAGTTATTTTGGCTGCAAAGGTAATATGAACTAATTGTTAACTGCAAGGATTGATTTTGAATTATTACTTAAATGTGGTTGCTGTTAAAATAAGAAAGATTTATTACCCCTGCCTGATTAGCCTTTGTGAAATTAAGGATGCTGATGTGGAGGGAGCCTAAAGCCGAATTATATTCTGGATGTACAAGAGTGCGACGCAAGTAAAGCTTCATGTGATAAAAAATGCCTGGATCATGATATATAAAAAAGCCACACAATTTTTGCATGGCTTTTTATTAAAAATATTGAGACTTAATTTTTAGGTTTTGTGTTTGGAGCCGCTGCCGTTTTAGCCGGTGGTGCTGCTTTTGCATCGGGATCATCGCCCAAATAAATCAATTGCTGAGGAAGATCGGTAAGTTTTAATTCTTTAGCAACGGAAATAAAGAGGTTATCGATAGGGAAACCAAGTTCGTAAGTTTGAGGCTTGAGAATGATTGTGTATTTCCTAGTATCGAGCACTTTTTTATATGCGGCGGCTACCACTTCGTACAAAGGCTGTGCTAACTGCCCCTTCTTGGCATCAGATTTTTGTTGTGCAATTTGCTGCCAGTAAACAAGGTTCATGGCCATTTTGCGGCGTTCACCATCTGTATAATCTAAAAGGGCTTTTGATTTTGTACCCGCTGCTACAAGAACAGAATCTTTTTTATAGGTACTGTCTAAACGTGCATATTCGCTTTGATAAATCTGGTATTCTGCGCCAAGTGAATCTGTATTGTAAATATTTAAAAGGCTGTCTACCGAACGGTACCCTGGCATAGCCTGCACCATTACATCAAGATCGAATACACCAATTTTAATTGTTTGGGCCTGCGCAGTTTCACCTGACAATAGAAGAGCTAAGAAAGCGAGTACGGGAAAGAAAACTTTTTTCATGTTTTTTCTGTTGAAATTATTGATTAATTAATAACACGGTTTGTTTAGGCAATTTTATAGATAAATTTTGTTATGGCTTTTTTACAGGTGCAGTCTTTGGAGGAATTGTTTTCGTTTGGGCTGCATCAGGGTCGTTACCAATCTGTAAAAGTTCCTGAGGCAAAGATGTGAGTTTTAATTCCTTAGCAACAGCAATAAAAAGATTATCAGCTGCAGTAGTTCCAAACTCAAAAGCTTCAGGCTTGAAAATGAGTGTGTATTTTTTTGTTTCAAGAATTCTCCTGTATGCGCTACCCACCTGAACATATAAAGGCTGTGAAAGTTGTTCTCTTTTACTGTTCTCTTTTTGTTGTGCTATCTGTTGCCAATATGTAAGATTTATTGCCATTTTTTGACGTTCACCTGCTGTGTAATCTAAAATAGCTTTAGATTTTTTTCCTTGTGCAACCAATAATGAATCTGCCTTATAAGTACTGTCCAAACGCTGATACTCCGACACGTAAATATCATGTTCAGTATTCAGAGAATCTCTGTCATATAACTGCACAAGGCTGTCAACTTCACGATAACCAGGCATTGCCTGAACCATATAGTCTATATTGAAAATCCCTATTTTTTGTTGTTGGGCTTCTGCTTTTTCGCATACAAACATAAGAGTCGTTAAAAAGAGTATGCTAAAGAAAATATTTTTCATGTTTTTCTATTAAATATTTACTTACTTATTTTACACCCATTTCGCGAAGTACATCATCGCTCTTGTCTAATTTGGGGTCGGCAAATATAACAGTAATTCCTTCACTTTTATCAAGTATGAAATCGTAACCACGGGCTACTGCGATTTTCTGTACTGCGTTGTACACCTTGTCCTGTAAAGGTTTAACTAATTTTTCTCTTTCTTTAAAAAGGTCGCCCTGGTAACCAAAGCGTTTTTTTTGAAGGTCCCGTAATTCTTTTTCTTTATTGAACAGTTCGTCTTCGCGTTTCTTTTTTAGATCATCGCTCAGCATAAATTGTTCAGCATCGTAATCCTTATACATTTTATTTAGTGCAGCCTGTTTGTCATCTATTTCTTTTTGCCACTGATCACTTACCAGCTGGAGTTTTTTATCTGCATCCTGGTATTCTGGAATTTTACTTAACACATACTTGGTATCTATTATGGCATAGCGCTGTGCAAACGAAACAGATATACAGAGTAAAAGCGTTAAAGTAATCAGCAAAAACTTTTTCATAAAATTTATTTTGAAATTAAGGTGTTGATGATGTATAAATTAATCCGGTTCAAAACCAAGCATAAATGTAAAACGAGATGCATCTTTTAATGTTGTTCCGGTACCAATTCTGTCTAACCCTACACCGTAATCAAAGCCAAGCAAACCAAACATTGGAAGGAAGAAACGCATACCTACGCCAACAGAGCGGCGCAATTGAAAAGGATTATAATCTTTAAAGGAATACCAGCCATTTGCTGCTTCGAAAAATGTAAGACCATAAATAGTACTGCTGGCGCTGGTACTGAAAGGGTAACGTAACTCCAAAGTGTATTTATTGAACATTGTAAAGTATTTAGAAGCCCCCTGCTGATCTGGATTAACCCTCGGGTTAGAAGTTTCGTATACAGGATAGCCTCTGTGCGCTACAATATCGTAACCCAACAATGCATAACTATTGCTTAACCCGGCATCGCCCACCTGGAAACGTTCGAATGGGGAAATTTGGAGGTCTTTATTATAACCGCCAAGGTATCCAAATTTGGCTGCTAATTTCATTACAAACTGGCGGTTATGTTCTTCTCCGCGTGGTTTACCAATTGGTATATACCATTCGCCGGTAAAGCGCCATTTGTGATACTCAACCCATTTATACGGATTTTCTGCGGTAAGCAAATTTTTATCAATAAGTGAATATGGAGGTGTAACCGCAAGGCTTAAAGAGAAATTAGATCCGCTTCGTGGGTAAATCTGCTGGTCAAGAGAATAACGGCTGAGCGTAAACTTCAGGTTCATGTTATTCGAATAACCATTCCTGAAAATTGTGCCATCTTTTAGCATAAGACTCTGGTCGATTGCATAATTTTTTAAAGTATACCTGGCAAAGTTAAAGCTGGTACCAAAAGAGAAATAATCATCCGGCCATTTTAACTGTTTTTGAAACCCTACAGAAAATCCCGTTGTTTTAAAGTAGGAGGTATCTGCTGCGCTCTTCTGGTATGTTCCTGTGTAAGGGTTATATGCATTTGCAAACTTAGTGTCGTATAAACTTACCGTAAGTGAATTTCTCTTCTTGCCTCCCAGCCAGGGTTCAGTAAAAGAAATATTATAAGAGCGGTAAGCACGTCCGTTACTTTGTACACGAACACTTAGCTTTTGGCCATCACCCACCGGTAAGGGGCTCCATGCTTCTTTATGAAAAATATTCCTGATAGAAAAGTTATTGAAAGATACGCCGAGGGTACCGGTTAATCCAATGCCACCGCCAAAACCAGCACTTAATTCAAGCTGGTCACTTGATTTTTCTGTTACACCCCAGGTTACATCAACCGTACCGTCATCCTGATTAGGCACTATGTTTGGCGTAATCTTTTCCTGGTCAAAAAACCCAAGATTCGCAATTTCACGAGTAGAACGGATAACATCACTGCGGCTGAATTTTTCACCCGGCAGTGTACGTAATTCACGCCGGATCACATACTCTTTTGTGCGCTCATTTCCTGTAATCCGTATGTTCTTGAAAGTAGCCTGTGGCCCTTCCCTTAACTTTATTTCAAAGTCAATAGTATCATTATACACAGCTTTTTCAATTGGGTCAACCTGGAAGAAGAGGTATCCATCATCCATGTAAAGCCCGCTTATATCTCCTCCCTCCGGCGCTACATTTTTACCCAGTTTTTTATTTAGCAGGTCGAGGTTATAAATATCTCCTTTATTAATACCAAGGAGGGCTGTTAATAAAGAATCAGGGAATTTAGTTGCACCACTCCAGGTAATATTTCCGAAATAATATTTATGGCCTTCCCCAACCTTAATATCAATATCTATATTCCCTTTCTGATTATTGTAAAGTGTATCTTTTACAATGTATGCATCCCGATAGCCAAGTGAATTGTAATGACCAAGTATTTTTTCTTTGTCTTCTTCGTATTTTTTATCATTAAACTTAGCTGAGGTGAAAATTTTGAGACGGATATAAGGATCTAAAACGCGCCTTGTTTTTGTGAATGAAAGATACCCTTCGTTCCTTAAATACTCATTAAAACTGTAATGCGGAGGATTAGCAAAGCCCCCTGAGTCATTTGTTGGAAACAATGTAAGACGTGTCATTTCCTTTGTTCCCTTCATTTGCTTTTTCAGTTTTAAAGGATCAACTGAATTATCAACAAAATTGATTTGATTAATTTTTACTTTGCCACCTTTAGTTATGTAAAAATCAAGCAAAACTGAGTTTTCAAAAGAGGTATCCTTTCTAACATCGATTCTGCTTTTCACATTCCTGAAACCCTTATCAAAATAGAACCTGTTAATGGCATCTATTGCTGTGCGCTTCATGTTTTCTGTAACCACTCTGCCAATAATCAAGCCTGTTTTAGGGCCAAGATCGTCAGATTCGCTTTTTCCTATTCCTTTAAAAGTATATTTTGAAAGCCTTGGCCTCTCTGTTACATTTATTTCAAGATAGATGTTTGTACCCTCCAGCCTTGTAATATAAATCTCTACATCGCTGAAATAATTCTGCGCCCATAATTTAGTAATGGCTTTCGAAAAATTATCGCCACCCGGAATAGTAATCTCATCGCCCACATTTATGCCCGATACAGAAAGCAGTAAAGTCTCATCAAAATATTTATTACCGGTTATTTTAACACTTGCAACCTTGTATTTTTGGGGTGTTTTCTGGTTAAAAATATTCAACAGGTCTGCATCTAATGAAGTAACCGGCTGTACAGTGGTATCAGCAGAATTTCCAGTGCTGTCAGGCACCTGTGCATGAACCACAAGCCCAGATAAATTAAAAACAAAAACCGCTAAAAAAAATCTGTAGAATCGCTGCATCCGGTTGATATTTGAGAGCCCCGGCAGGTATATGAAATCAAATACCCCGGAAGCCTTTTTTGTTAAGTTGGGCAAATTAAAAGGAATAATCAGAATTGTATCAAAACTGTTTGTTAAAACAAACTACCAGGTTTTTTAAATTTAATGTATTAATACTTCAGGGTTTACCTGTTCGCTTATTTTTCCAAAACGTCTTTCACGTCCCTGGAAATCAATAATGGCCTCATATAAATTCTCTTTTCTAAAGTCAGGCCAGCGCACATTTGTAAAATATAGTTCGGCATAAGCGAGTTGATAAAGTAAAAAGTTACTTATCCTGTATTCGCCACTTGTACGTATCATTAGTTCCGGATCGGGGAATGCACTCGTTGTAAGGTAAGCCTGAAGCGTATCCTGCGTAATAGACGAAACAGTCATTTTACCTGCCTGCACATCGGCAGCAATGTTCTTAACAGCATTTACCAGCTCCCACCGGCTGCTGTAACTTAGAGCCATAATCAGGTTCATTCCCGTATTGTCCTTGGTTTCAGACAACACTTCCAGCAATCCGTTTCTTGCATGTTCAGGCAGCATTTTAATATCGCCTATCACATGCAGCTTAATATTATTCTTTTTTAAAACCGGGGTTTCCTTACGCATATTATCAACCAGAAGTTCCATCAAACCTGTTACCTCATATTCAGGCCTGTCCCAGTTTTCTGTACTAAATGCATATAAAGTAAGGTATTCAATACCAAGTTCGCCGGCACCCTCCACAATATCACGCACACTTTCAACCCCGTGAAAATGACCATAAAGCCTGTCCTGCCCTTTCTCCTTTGCCCAGCGGCCATTGCCGTCCATTATAATGGCAATATGCTTTGGAAGTCGGGATTTATCTATCTTTTCAAGCAGCTCCTGCATAACATTGTTGTATTAAAGGACTGCAAAATTAACAAAATACACGGCTTTAAAGCATTTTGAGGAAATTATAAAATTAGTTTAAGTTTTTTTAGGTAACAGCAGCGACGGTTATTTGTAAATAATTAATCAGCAAACAGTTATTAAAATGCCTAGCATATTATGCTGGAAATATTTTTAGCCCGGCTGAATCTCAATATCAAGCTTTACTTGCGTCGCACTCTTGTACGTTCGGATTATAACTGAACAAAATACAGAAACCCCAGCGTCCGAAGTTTCGGCGCTATGCTGCAGAGCAGTTTTATATTCTTTGCGTCTCTCTGCCTCTGCGGTTAAATATTCGCTTCGGTAAAAGCTCAAATCATAATCAACCCGTACAAGAGTGCGACGCAAGAGGCGATACCCAATGCTCTTCAGCCTGGCCCAAAAAATCTGTACCTGCAACATTTCAGCCATTCTCATACAGCAATAATAAATGCCAATAAAAGCTATATTCGCAATACTCAAAATGATTTGCCGCCATGTATTTCGAACGAAAACATCTTACCAACGAAGAGCTTACAGATATTTATAAAAAATTGTTGCTGCCCCGCATTATTGAAGAAAAAATGCTGCTGCTGCTACGGCAGGGTAAAATAAGCAAATGGTTCAGCGGCATAGGCCAGGAAGCGATTTCAGTTGGTTGTACACATGCCCTTGAACAAAACGAATGGATAATGCCATTGCACAGAAATCTTGGGGTATTTACCGGTCGTAATATGCCTTTGAATAAATTGTTTATGCAATGGCAGGGCAACAAAGATGGTTACAGCAAAGGCCGCGAAAGAAGTTTTCATTTTGGTTCGAAGGAGCATCATATCTGCGGTATGATCTCTCATTTAGGCCCGCAACTTGCCATTGCTGATGGTGCTGCACTTGCATATAAATTAAAACAGGAAAATAAAGTCTCCCTTGCTTTTACAGGCGATGGCGGTACAAGCGAAGGTGATTTTCATGAGGCCTTGAATGTTGCTGCAGTATGGGATTTGCCCGTAATATTTATCATTGAAAATAATGGCTACGGTTTAAGCACACCGGTAAATGAACAGTACCGGTGCGCCAGCCTTGTTGACCGCGCCAAAGGTTATGGCCTGGAAGGTGTAAGGATTGATGGCAATAATATTCTGCAGGTTATTGATACTGTTAAAGGCGTTCGGGAATATTGCATCCGCGAACAAAAGCCTTACCTGATTGAGTGCATAACTTTTCGTATGCGTGGGCATGAGGAAGCAAGCGGCACAAAATATGTTCCCAAAGAACTGTTTGAAGAATGGGGCCAGCGTGATCCTGTAACCAACTTTGAGAGCTACCTGTTACAGGAAAATATCATTGACAACAATGTAGTCAACAATATTAAAGAAGAAATAAAACAAACAATAGAATCTGAATTAAAGATGGCAAATCTGGCATCTCAAGTTCTCACCGCAAACAGTAACGAAGAGTTGGCGGATGTGTATGCGCCAAAACCAAATGACCTCCCCGCAGTTCAAATTACTGACAACTCAAAACCAGAAACAGCAAACCCGAAACAGGGAACTGAAAAGCGGATGATTGATGCCATTAAAGAAGGCCTTCATCAATCGATGCAGCAGCACCCTAATCTTGTGCTCATGGGCCAGGATATTGCAGAATATGGCGGCGCATTTAAAATTACAGAAGGCTTTGTGGAAAATTTTGGTAAAGCAAGGGTGCGCAATACGCCGCTTTGTGAAAGTGCAATTATCGGCAGTGCCCTCGGCCTTAGCCTCGAAGGTTTTAAAACAGTGATGGAAATGCAGTTTGCAGATTTTGTTACGGTGGGCTTTAATCAAATCATCAACAACCTTGCTAAAATACATTACCGCTGGGGCCAGCCTGCAGATGTCGTAATACGCATGCCCACTGGTGCAGGCGTAGGTGCAGGCCCCTTTCATTCGCAAAGCAACGAAGCCTGGTTTGTACATACGCCGGGTTTAAAAGTAGTATATCCATCCACACCAATGGATGCAAAAGGGCTGTTGATTGCTGCCATAAACGATCCTAATCCTGTAATGTATTTCGAGCATAAAGCTTTATACAGAAGTATCAGTGGTGCTGTGCCCGACGAATACTACGAAATTGAAATTGGCAAAGCACGGCATGTGCAGTCCGGTACTGATATCAGCATTATTACTTATGGTGCAGGTATACACTGGGCACTTGAATATGCAACGCAACATACCGAACTAAGCATCGATATTCTCGACTTGAGAACCTTGCTGCCATTAGATTACGAAGCCATCAAATTATCTGTTACAAGAACAGGGAAAATATTATTACTGCACGAAGACACACTTATCGGCGGTATTGCCGGCGAAATTTCTGCATGGATAAATGAGCATTGTTTCGAGCTGCTCGATGCGCCTGTTATACGCTGTGCTTCGCTCGATACGCCCATTCCGTTTAATATTGAACTGGAGAAAAATTTCCTGGCAAAAGCAAGGCTGCATGAATGTGTACAGAAATTACTTGCCTATTAAATTCTTTGAATTTTTTTAGCCGGGCAGAAGTTCTCTGTGGCATCACCTCTTGCGTCGCACTCTTGTACAGCTTGCCCCGCTAAGGCGGGGTTCAGAACTTTATTCAGCATTTTTGAAAACCAAAATTACTTATCTTCCTGCCTTTATGCAGTCTTACTTTCCATTCATCAAAAAAGCTGCTTGGCAGTATTTAAATTTCAATTTTCTTTGTTATTCAATTTTAAAAAAATAGAAAATTATGATACGCAACCATGAGATTGATTACCGCATTTTTGGCGAAGAAATGCAATATGTAGAAGTAGAACTTGATCCGCAGGAAACAGCAGTTGCCGAGCCCGGCGCATTTATGATGATGGATGACGGCATTACCATGCAAACCATTTTTGGCGATGGAAGCCCGCAACAGGATAACAGTTTGCTAGGTAAATTATTCAGTGCAGGGAAACGCATGCTGGTTGGTGAAAACCTTTTTATGACGGCTTTTACTAATTCAGGTAGCGGCAAAAAACGTGTAAGTTTTGCATCGCCATACCCGGGTAAAATTGTTGCAATAAACCTGCTGGAGTTGGGCGGCAGAATTATTTGCCAAAAAGATGCTTTTCTCTGTGCAGCCAAGGGCGTAAGCATTGGTATTGAGTTTCAGCGAAAATTGGGTACGGGCCTTTTTGGTGGCGAAGGTTTTATTATGGAGAAAATAGAAGGTGATGGTATGGCATTTATGCATGCCGGTGGCCATGTACTTGAAAGGGATTTGCAACCCGGTGAACTGCTTAAAATTGATACAGGCTGCATCGTTGCATTTACCGGCGGGGTAAGTTATGATATCCAGTTTGTAGGTGGTATAAAAAATACGTTGTTCGGCGGCGAAGGTTTATTTTTTGCAACACTTCGTGGGCCTGGTAAAGTGTGGATTCAAACATTGCCCATCAGCCGTTTGGCCAGCAGAATACTTGCTTACGGCACTTATCAGCGAAAGGAAGAAGGCAGTATTTTGGGTAGCCTTGGCAACCTGTTAGACGGAGACGGACGATAAATTACATGAAATAAAAAAGGAGATAAGAAAACTTTTATACTTTCTTAATCTCCTTTTTATTTAAAAACTGGTTATTCACTTGGCGGCGTTGAACCTGCAGCAGCCGGTTCGCTTTTATTACCAAACAAATTGTTCAGCATATCATCCGCCTGCGGAAAATGTTCTTTTATGGCAGCCGACCCTTTTGTTTTTAATTCATTAAAATACTCTTTTGCTTTATCGGTAGCGGCTTCTGCTTCATCTTTCAGGCCGTGTGCTTTAGCCAGCAGGTCATCGTGCATTTTTTGTTTTTCTTCGTCGGTCATAGTCATGTATTTGTGGGCGGCAAGTCCTGCTGCTGCACCCAGCAAAAATGTAGCAATGTGTTTAGCGTCGAACATAGTTTATTTTTTAGCTTAACAAGGTATGTATTTTGTTCATTACAAAAAATGATTCAATCAATTTTAACGCATGAAAAACTAAATCATTTTGAACCGGGCATAAGTTTTCCATAGCATCACCTCTTGCGTCGCACTCTTGTACGTTCAGGGCATAATTCAGCTTCAGGCTGCAAGCCTTAAGCCGCCAAAAAAATACAACAGCTTCAGCGTGCAGCCAAAAGCTCACAGCTATTATTAAGTACAAGAGTGCGACGCAAGTAAAGCTTCATGCCTGACCTTTTGCCGGCTCAAAAAACCAAATAATAAACAGGCTTCAAAATAGATTTGTTAAATGTCAATTCTGCACTAAGAAAAAATCTGGTAATTTTAAGCTGTTTAAAAATTCAGATATGCGGCGGTTGCTTTCTAATAAAATTTTTCTTGTGGTGCTTGCGCTTGCAATTATTGTGGGTGCATTCCTTTATGCAACACACGAAGACCCGGTTGATTTTACCACACAGGTAAAACCAATCCTTAATAAAAATTGCATCACCTGTCATGGCGGTGTACGGCAGAAAGGTGGTTTTAGTTTACTCTTCCGCGATGAGGCTTTGGCAAAAACAAAATCTGGAAAGTATGCTATTATACCTGGAGATCCCGATCATAGCGAAATGATACGGCGCATTAATCTTAGCGATCCCGAAGATCGGATGCCGTATAAACACGATCCGTTAAGTAAAGAAGATATTGATATACTTACCAAATGGATAAAAGAAGGTGCGCCCTGGGGTGAGCACTGGGCTTATGTTACGGTAAAAGACGTAGCTGTTCCGCAGCCAAAAACTTTCTTTGGATTAATTAGTACTACAAGTGACTGGGCAAAAAATCCGGTAGATAATTTTATAGAGCAAAAATTAAAAGAGCAGGATTTAAAACCTTCAGCACAGGCAGATAAACAAACACTGTTGCGCAGGGTAAGCCTCGATTTAATTGGTATGCCTGCACCGGAAAATCTTGCCATAAAATTTTTAAAAGACAGTAGCGATCATGCTTATGCAGATCTTGTTGATTCTCTCCTCGCCTCTCCGCATTACGGAGAAAAATGGACCAGCATGTGGCTCGATCTTGCACGGTATGCAGACACCAAAGGTTATGAACGCGACGATAGCCGCAGCATTTGGAAGTACCGCGACTGGCTGATTATTGCATTCAATGAAGACAAGCCTTACAACCAGTTTTTAACCGAACAAATTGCCGGCGATCTGCTGCCCAATGCAACCGACAGCGATTACATTGCCACCGCCTTTCACCGCAACACGATGACCAATGATGAAGGCGGAACAGACAATGAAGAGTTCAGGACTTCTGCTGTAATGGACCGTGTTAATACCACCTGGCAGGCAACCATGGGAACTACTTTTGCCTGTGTGCAATGCCACAGCCATCCTTACGATCCATTTAAACATGACGAGTATTATAAGTTCATGGCATTCTTCAACGATACCCGTGATGAAGATACCTATGCAGATTACCCTTTGCTGCGTACCTATAACGACAGCATGCAGCAACAACTAACTAATGTAATAAACTGGCTGAAACAAAACACTACAACGCAAAAAGCAGAAGAGGTTTATACCTTTTTAAAAACATGGCAGCCATCCTATAACTCACTCACCTGCGACAGTTTTACCAACAGTGAATTGAGCGATACCAAATGGCTCGCATTCCGCAACCACGCTGTGTGCCGCTTAAAAAATGTTGACCTTGAAAACCGCACCCAGCTTATATTTCGTTACCAGGCTTATACCGCCGGTGGTGTTTGGCAAATACATATTGATAATCCTGCTGGCGCTGTAATTGCGACTGTTCCGTTACCGGTTACAAAAAATGGATGGGCTATTACACAAACCAATATTGCAGCAAACAATGGCATGCATAATTTATTTTTTACTTACACAAATAATAACCTTAAAAAGCCTGAAGATAATGGCGCCGTATTCGATTGGTTTTATTTTACAGAAAACCTGCCCGGCAAAGACAAGCAAGGTTATGCTGAAATAAAAAATGAGTACTGGAAATTATTAGCTGCCAATACACCAACAACGCCCATCATGATGGATAATCCATCTGATATGCACCGTGCCTCTTATGTTTTTGAACGCGGCAACTGGATGGTAAAAGGTGATAAAGTAACGCCTGATGTTCCAAAATCATTGAATCCTTTTCCTGCCAATGCACCACACAACAGGTTGGGATTGGCAGAATGGTTAACATCCAAACAAAACCCTTTAACTGCAAGAACGATGGTGAACCGTGTGTGGGAACAACTATTTGGAACCGGGCTTGCAGAAACATTGGAAGATTTAGGCTCACAAGGCATTACCCCAACACACCCAGAACTGCTCGATTGGTTAAGTTATCAATTTATGAATGAAGATAACTGGAGCACGAAGAAATTAATCCGCACGATTGTAATGAGTGCAACCTATCAGCAGGATTCAAAACTTACCCCGGAGCTGGAGCAAAAAGATCCCAACAATAAATTTTATGCACGTGGCGCAAGGGTTCGTTTATCAGCAGAGCAGGTTCGTGACCAATGTTTGTGCATCAGCGGATTGATGAGCGATAAAATGTATGGTCCGAGCATCTTTCCTTACCAGCCAAATGGAATCTGGCTCTCACCGTGGAATGGTGCCGAGTGGAAGCAAAGCAAAGCCGAAGACCAGTACCGGCGGGCTTTGTACGTTTACTGGAAACGTTCGGCGGCTTATCCTTCTATGATGACTTTCGACGGCGTTTCCCGTGAAGTATGCACCGTGCGCCGTATCCGTACCAACACGCCATTGCAGGCGCTCACCACGTTAAATGATTCTGCTTATATAGAACTTGCCAGGAACTTCGCCTATCGTATGCAAAAACTTGGGGGCAGTAATGTTCGGCAACAAATAAAAACAGGATTTCAATTGGCAACCTATCATGAAATCAATGATAAAAGTTTGAATGCTCTTATGAATTTATACAATAAAGCTTATGCGCAATTCAGCAATAACACGGATAAAACATGTGAGATGATTGGCGGCATGAATGAACATACCAATGCTGAAACAGCAGCATTAGCTGTTGTAGCAAATGCTATGTTGAATTTAGATGAAGTGGTGACGAAAAATTAATTTGATGATGTGCTGATTTGATGATTTGAAAATGAATAAAACATTTTGGTAGCGGGCAAAAATTTTTCATAGCATCGCCTGTTGTGTCACTCACTTGTACATTCAGATCAATAATGAACAGAAAGCACAAGAGTGCGACGCAAGGGACGCTAAATTAAAAAGCCTTAGCTTGGTTACTAAGATCAAAACAAACGGCAAATAAATATGAATGCTGCATCCATAACGGGGAAGGCACCCTCCTTAAAAAAAGTTTTGGGCTTTACATCGTTATTTGTTGTGGCCGTTGGCAACGTAACAACACAATCAAGTTTTGTTTCAATATTAAATGGTGTGGGTGAAGGTGGCGCTACATTTTTTATCGCTATTTTTCTTGCAGCCGTGCTCACTTTGTGTTATGTTTTTACTTTTCTTGAATTATCATTGATGATGCCCAAAGCCGGCGGGCCAGGCACTTTCACCACTGTTGCAATCGGGCACTTTCCTGCAATAATACTGGTGCTTTGCGGCTATGTTATTTCTGCAGCTTTTACCATACCATCAGAACTGATTTTATTGAAACGGGTTTTTGACGAAATATTTCCGGGCACTTATGCCCATATTGATCTGATGATTTTGGCATTATTCACGCTACTAAATGTACTCGGCATCAATATCTTTTCTTCCACACAAAACCTCATCGTGTTCGTAATGATCATAACTGTTTTAGTAATTGGATTTGCGGGTCTCGGCGGTAGTAGTCCTCAAGGCATCGATCCTGCAGCATACTGGCACCAGATCGTTAATACTGATGGCTCGGTTTTTTCGCTGATGCTGCTCGCTTTGTGGTCATTCGCAGGCCTTGAGTTTGTGTGCCCCTTAATTGAAGAAAGCAAAAACCCGGAAAAAAATTTGCCCAAAGCCTTATTGTATGGCCTTGTTGCCTTGATAATTATTTATGGTCTCATGGCATTTGCGGGTCTGCGGCAATTACCATCAACAGAACTGGCGGGTTCAGAAATTCCACATTGGCTGCTGGTCAAATCTTTATTCGGGAACGCAGCAAAAATTATCATCTTGATCTTTGTTATCACTGCTTGTTCAAGCACAGCAAACATTATTGTTGCAACCACACCAAGATTGCTTTATGGTATGGCGCACCACAAACAATTACCGGCATTTTTTAAACAACTACATCCGCGGTGGAACACACCATGGCTGGGTATTTTATTTTTCTCCTGCCTCTCGGCAATACCCCTTATCGTTTGGGGTAGCGAACCAGGATTTATCCTGGTAATGATCATTTCGGCTGCCACCGTATGGCTCATTGCTTACATTATTTCGCATATTAATTTAATCATCCTCAGAAAACGGTATCCCCTTTTTAAACGTCCATTTAAAACACCGCTGTACCCGTTGCCACAGCTTGTAGGAATAATAGGAATGAGTTATGCTTTATGGAATAACTCACCCTCAGCGGAAACAGCATCTAAAGTGTACATCACTTCGGGCATATTTGCAGGGGTTGCTTTTGTTTATGCATTTTTCTGGGTTAAGTTTAAAATGAAGAGAGGCCTTTTTGAAGCCGAACCAATTGAACAGGCTATCCTGGATTAAAACGAGAAAGGGAAAAATTAAATAAGATTTTTTGTTATCAGCAACATAGCGCTTCTCAGCGTCCGTTGTGTCACTCACTTGTACGTTCTGAAAAAAATCAGCAATGAAAACGAACAATAGAAAGGCTTATTACTTGTTGCCTCTTGCCTTTTTGCCTTGTTGCCTTTCTTCCTGCAGTACAAGTGTGCGACGCAAGTGAAGCCCCATTCCTATTCCATAGCCGGGGACAAAAAATCCCACCCACTATTAAACGCAAACGCTTGCAGTAAAACAGATTTCAATAGTTTTCTCCCTGCCATTTATTTAATTTTGAACGTGTAGCATAGAACCAAACTAGATCTCATTAGTTCATGAAAAAGAAAATCATTTTTGGTACATTGATTATTGTGGCTGTAGCAGTGAGTGTATGGCTCATTGATCAGAACAATTCAACGGTTGACTTTACTACACAGGTAAAACCCATCATCAACAAGAACTGCATTACTTGTCACGGAGGCGTTAAGCAAAAAGGCGGTTTTAGTTTATTGTTCCGCGATGAAGCGCTGGCAAAAACAAAATCAGGCAAGTATGCCATTGTTCCCGGCGATCCCGGCAATAGTGAAATGATCAGGCGCATTAACCTCAGCGATCCCGAAGACCGAATGCCTTACAAACACGATCCGCTAAGCAAAGAAGATATTGATGTACTTACCAAATGGATAAAAGAAGGAGCACCCTGGGGTGAGCACTGGGCCTATGTTCCAGTGAAAGAAGTGCCGGTGCCACAACCAAAAACTTTCTTTGGTTTAATTAATACAAAAAGTGACTGGGCAAAAAAACCGGTAGATAATTTTATAGAACAAAAATTAAAAGAACAGGATTTAAAACCATCGGCACAGGCAGATAAACAAACACTGTTGCGCAGGGTAAGCCTTGATTTAATTGGGATGCCTGCACCGGAAAATATTGCAACAAATTTTTTAAACGATAACAGCGAAAATGCATACACAAACCTTGTTGATTCATTGCTTGCCTCTCCACATTTTGGCGAAAAGTGGACCAGCATGTGGCTTGATCTTGCACGCTATGCAGATACCAAAGGCTATGAAGCAGACAGGGGCAGAAATATCTGGAAATACCGCGACTGGCTGATTAACGCGTTTAATGCAGATATGCCATACGATAAGTTTTTAACCGAACAACTTGCAGGCGATCTTTTGCCAAACCCAACCGATAATGATTATATAGCCACAGCCTTTCACCGCAACAGTATGACGAATGATGAAGGCGGCACAGAAAATGAAGAGTTCAGAACTTCTGCAGTAATGGACAGGGTAAGTACAACCTGGCAGGGTTTAATGGGCACTACCTTCGCTTGTGTGCAATGCCACAGCCATCCTTATGATCCTTTTAAACATGATGAGTATTATAAGTTCATGGCTTTTTTTAATAATGCAAGGGATGAAGATACAGAAGCTGATTACCCATTGCTTCGCCAGTACGGCGATAAAGATAGCATGGATCTTTTGCGTTTAAAAAACTGGCTTGCTAAAAATGTTTCAGAAACCAAATCGGAAGAATATTATACTTTTTTAAAAACATGGCAGCCGAGTATCAACTCATTGCAATGCGATGAGTTTGTAAATGCAGCATTGGTAAGCAGTTGGTACGCAGGCATGCGCAACAATGGTTCGTGCAGGCTCCCGCATGTTGATCTTGAGAATAAAAAAGAACTCATGTTTCGTTATACCGCTTCTTCAAAAAATGGTTTATGGACGATTCATCTTGATTCACTCAGCGGCCCCGTTTTATCCTCTGTGCAAATCGCTCCTGTAAAAGAAGGATGGAAGATTGCAACTACAGAAATTCAATCAACAGAAGGTGCTCACGATCTTTACTTTACTTATAAAAATGAAGGACTTAAAACACCAGAAGAAACAGGTGTGCTGTTTGAATGGTTTGCATTCACCGAAAAATTTCCCGGCAAAGAAAAGCCGGGTTACGATTCAGCTTATCACCTTTTCTGGCAGTTGATGAATGCGCCGGTAAGCACCACGCCGGTAATGTACGAGAACCCAACAAACATGCACCGCGCCTCTTACGTTTTTGAGCGCGGTAACTGGCTGGTAAAAGGCGACAAAGTAGAACCGGATGTTCCTAAATCTTTGAATCCTTTTCCTGCCAATGCACCACGCAACAGGCTGGGTTTGGCCATGTGGCTTACGTCAAAGCAAAACCCGTTAACGGCGCGAACCATGGTAAACCGTGTATGGGAACAACTCTTTGGAACCGGCCTTGCAGAAACACTGGAAGACCTTGGCTCGCAGGGAATTCCGCCAACACATCCAGAATTACTTGACTGGTTAAGTTATCAATTCATGAATGATGATAACTGGAGCACGAAGAAATTAATCCGCACCATTGTAATGAGTGCCACGTATCAGCAGGATTCAAAACTAACCCCGGAGCTCGAACAAAAAGATCCTAATAATAAATTCTATACACGTGGCGCAAGGGTTCGTTTATCTGCCGAGCAGGTACGCGACCAATGCCTCTGCGTCAGCGGATTGATGAGCAATAAAATGTATGGCCCAAGTGTATATCCATACCAGCCAAACGGCATCTGGCTTTCGCCATGGAATGGCGATGAGTGGAAACAAAATACAGGTGAAGATCAATACCGCCGGGCATTATACACGTACTGGAAGCGGTCTTCACCTTATCCATCAATGATAACCTTCGATGGTGTGGCCCGTGAAGTCTGTACCGTACGTCGCATAAGAACCAACACGCCATTACAGGCACTCACAACATTGAATGATTCGGCGTACATTGACATCGCAAGAAGCTTTGCATACCGCATGCAAAAACTTGCAGGCAGCGATGTAAAGCAGCAAATAAAAACGGGCTTTCAACTCGCAACTTACCATGATATTGATGATAAAAGTCTGCATGCATTTTTAAATTTATACAACACAGCGTTAGCTAAATTTAAAAGCGCTCCGGATAAAACATGTGAGATGATCGGTGGCATGAATGAACATACCAATGCCGAAACAGCGGCATTATCAGTTGTTGCAAATGCGATGCTGAATTTGGATGAAGTAGTAACAAAAAACTGATGTGCAGATGAGTAAATCTGCGGATGTGCAAATGAAGAAAAGATTTTGGTAGCGGGCAGAAGTTTCTCATGGCATCGTCTCTTGTGTCACTCACTTGTACGTTCGGAACTTTGATCGTCATTGCCGCACAATGTTATACAGTACAAGAGTGCGACGCAAGAAAAGCTTCATAGTAAATCTGAAAGCTGGGTTCATAAAAATATTTATATGACACAAAAAGAATTACACAACCAACGGCTCGTAAGAGAAGCAGAACAGGCTGTGATGCGCATGAATACGCGGCGGCATTTTTTAAAAGAAAGTGCCATGGGTTTGGGTGCGCTTGCCCTGGGTTCGTTGTTTGGAAGTTGCGGCAGCAAAGCATCGCAGAACAGTGTGGTGTTTGATCCTGCGCATCCGTTATTACCAAAATTGCCGCCATTCGCAGGCAAAGCAAAGAGTGTAATTTACTTGCACATGGCCGGTGCTCCATCTCAATTAGAGTTGTTTGATTATAAACCAGAATTGATGAAAATGGACGGGCAGGATTGTCCGCAATCATTACTCGAAGGAAAAAAATTCGCCTTTATTCGTGGTGTGCCGAAGATGCTTGGCCCGCAGGCAAAGTTTGCACAACATGGGCAGAGCGGGGCATGGGTTAGTGAAAATATGCCGCACCTTTCAACGATTGTTGATGAGATCAGTTTTTTAAAAGCTGTAACAACCGACCAGTTTAATCATGCACCTGCACAATTGATGGTGCATACAGGTAGTGCACGCTTGGGGCGGCCAAGTTTAGGCAGTTGGGTTACTTATGGCTTGGGAACAGAGAATCAAAACCTTCCAGGATTTGTGGTGTTAACGAGTGGTGGCAGAAACCCTGATGCAGGTAAAAGCGTTTGGGGCAGCGGCTTTTTGCCAAGTGTTTACCAAGGTGTTCAATGTAGGAGTGAAGGCGATCCGGTGTTGTTTATAAAAGACCCTGATGGTATGGACAGGGATTTGCGTAAAGCAAGTATTGATGCGATCAATGAAGTGAATGCGCAGGAATATAAAGAATACAATGATCCCGAAATTCTTTCCCGCATTTCGCAATACGAGATGGCATATAAGATGCAGATTTCTGTGCCCGAAGTAATGAACATTAATAATGAGCCGCAATATATTCACGACATGTATGGCACTAAACCCGGTGAAGGTTGCTTTGCAAACAATGTATTGCTTGCAAGAAAACTCGTAGAAAAAGGTGTGCGTTTTGTGCAGTTATTCGATTGGGGTTGGGACAGTCACGGAACCGATGCAAGTCTTGCCATTGATGTTGGTTTCATCAACAAATGCCGCTCGGTTGATAAGTGCATTACTGCATTGATCCTCGATCTTAAGCAGCGCGGTTTGCTTGAAGAAACGTTGGTAGTTTGGGGCGGTGAATTTGGCCGCACACCCATGCAGGAAAACCGCGAAGGAAAGAAGATGCCGTACAAGGGTCGCGACCATCATACCGAAGCTTTTACAATCTGGATGGCGGGCGCAGGAATAAAGAAGGGGTTTAGTTATGGCGAAACAGATGAGATTGGTTACAGCGCCATCAGTGGTAAGGTTGAGCCTTTTGATGTGCAGGCTACAATCCTTAACCAGCTTGGGTTTGATCATGAGAAGTTTACGTATGATTTCCAGGGAAGGCCGTTTAGGTTAACGGATACAAGGGGGAAAGTGATTAGCGATATTATTGCGTAAAGCCCCCATCCCCCAAAGGGGAGAAAGACAATTATTTTGATACCAGCATTTGTTTTTCAGGGGATCTTTGTTGCGTCGCAATCCTTTCATCGTTCGGAACTTAATTCAACAGAAAATGACAGATAAAAATGATATGGTTTTCATTATTGCATTTTATGATGCTGAAGAGTATAAACTATTACTCAAGTATGCTGATGACAGAAAGAAGCTTAATGACAAATGGGAGGATTGGTTAATTAATTTTATACAGGCGAAAAATAATTTTCAAAAAGATTTTACAGTTGAGGATTTCCATGTTGATGTGCAAAAAATGCAGGATTATTTTAAATCAAAAAAAATGAAGAATACAATGAGTAACCGCGCTGAATACACAAGAATGGAAGGCATGAATGCTTATAACAGAAAATTAAATAATCTTCCTGAAGACTAAAATATATAACTTGAACCGAAGAAACTTTTTACAAACAACCACATCGGCAACAACAGCTTTAATGCTTACATCGTTAGATATGTTTGCGCAACCACAATCAATCAACAATATGAATACAAATTTTCAACTGAAAGTATTGGCCACCAACTGGGGCTTTAGCGGCACCGTAGATGAATTGTGCGCCAAAGTAAAACAGGAAGGTTACGATGGTATTGAAGTATGGTGGCCCACCGAGCGAAAAGACCAGGATGAATTATTTGCGGCATTAAAAAAATACAGCCTTGAAGTAGGGTTTCTTTCTGCCGGGCATGAAAGCAATTACAAAGATCATTTTGAGAGTTTTAAAAAAATGATTGATGCTGCGGCAACAAATAAAATACAAAAACCACTTTATATAAACTGTCACTCGGGCAAGGATTATTTTAGTTATGAACAGGGTAATTCGTTTATTGAGCATACGAATGCATTATCAAAATCAACAGGTATAAAAATTTGTCATGAAACGCATCGCTCAAGGTTAATGTATTCTGCACCGGTTGCAAGGCACTATCTGGAAACCAATGCAGACCTGCGTTTTACGCTGGATATTTCTCACTGGTGCAATGTGCATGAAAGTTTATTAGCAGATCAGCAGGAAACAATTGATCTTGTATTGCCGCGGGTAAATCACATTCATGCACGCATTGGTCACCCCGAAGGCCCGCAGGTGAATGATCCCCGTGCACCCGAATGGCAAGCCGCTGTTGATGCACATTTCGCCTGGTGGGATAAAGTAATAGAAATGAAAAAACAAAAAGGCGAAGTAATGACGGTACTTACCGAATTTGGCCCGCCGGATTATATGCCAACATTACCTTATACAAGACAACCGCTGGCAGATCAATGGGCTATTAATGTTCACATGATGCATACGTTGAGAAAAAGGTATAGTTAGCTGCAAGCTTCAAAGGGAAGTACAAAAAACCTAAACAATATTTTTTGCGATTAAATTAATTTGTGTAATTCGTGTATTAAATTTAATTCGTGTTATTAAGCATTACAGAATTTCTCGGCCACTTTCATCCGTTACTTGTCCATTTGCCTATTGGTTTTTTATTAATAGGATTGTTGCTGCAATTTCTTGCACGAAAGGAAAAGTATATATCATTAAAGCCTGCTATTCCAATTGTATTATTGTGTGGAACTGTTGCTGCGCTTGTATCTTGTATTACAGGTTACCTATTATCCATCAGCGATGATTACGATAAAACACTCGTAAGTCTGCACATGTGGATGGGTATTGGCGTTGCGATGGTTTCGCTTATGTTGTATGCTAAAGAAAAAAATCCTGCGTTCGCCATCGATAAAAAAATCCTTTCTATTAGCTTATTAATTCTTGTTTTTGTAACGGGGCATTTGGGAGGTTCATTAACACACGGCTCGGATTATCTTACCAAGCCACTGAAAAATATTTTTAGTGATGATACAACTGCCAATACAACTATTAAGCCCTTAGCAAATGTGCAGGAAGCTATTGCTTACAGCGATGTGATAAAACCAATACTCGAAACAAAATGTTATTCCTGCCACAATGCCAATAAACAAAAAGGCGGTTTGCGTATGGATGATAGTTTAAAATTGATGCGTGGTGGTAAAGATGGTAAAGTAATTGAACCCGGCAACGCAGATGAAAGTGAAATGATTAAACGATTATTGCTGCCCGTGGATAATGAAGACCACATGCCACCCAAAGAAAAACCACAACCAACAGAACAACAAATTGCTTTGCTGCATTGGTGGATTAGCAACAACGCTGACTTTACAAAAAAGGTTAAAGAGCTACAGCAAACTGATAAAATAAAACCCATTTTACTTGCTTTGCAAAAAGTAACTGAAATAAAAAAAGAATCAACAGATATTCCTAAAGCCGCCGTTGAAAAAGCAGATGAGAAAGTGATTGATCAGTTAAGGCAAAAAGGTGCGGTGGTTATGCCTGTAGTGCAAAACAGCAATTATCTTATGGCCAATTTTGTAACCGATACTATTGTTGATAAAAATGATTTACAATTATTGTTGCAACTAAAGAAACAACTCATCTGGCTTAAATTAGA
>JANXWM010000093.1 GCA_025351145.1 Chitinophagaceae bacterium | reverse complement strand
CATCAACTTCGCCAAACAAAAATCTTTTGTTCAGGAGCTGGTTGATTATCCAAATCTCGTGGTGATGCAAACATTCAGCAAAGCATGGGGCCTTGCAGGATTGAGGCTGGGCATGGCTTTTGCTTCTACAGCAATTATTGAAATACTGAATAAAGTAAAACCTCCTTACAATATAAACCAGGCCACACAAGACCTTGCTTTAAAAGCACTGGAAGAAGTGGGGCAGGTGAAGGATATGATTCTCGAACTTGTTGATATGCGGGACGCATTATCTGAGGTTTTTGAAAAAATACCGACCGTAGAAAAAGTGTATCCTTCTGATGCAAACTTTATTCTGGTTAAAATAAAAGATGCAAGAAAAGTGTATGATTTTCTGTTAACTAAAGGCATTGTTGTCCGCGACAGGAGTAATGTGAAATTATGTGAAGACTGCTTACGCATAACAGTTGGCACTGAACAGGAAAATACTTTGCTGGTTGATGGTTTGAGCGATTGGTTAAAAATAAACTAAACAGGTAATTTCGCTGTTATATTTTTATTTGCAACACTTAATAAAATGTATATGAAAAATAAACGTTTCTACAGTATGCTGGCGCTGGCAATTATTTGTGCAAATAGTTTACTGGCTTGCAGTAACGATACTTCCAGTGTAGACAAATCAACAACTGTTTTAAATGCCGGCTTAGAATTGCCCACAGGGTTTTCTACAATAAAAGCCGCAGAAGGTTTGGGCGAAGCAAGGCATATTACTGTAACGCCGCAGGGCGATATTTATGTGAAACTTTCAAGTGCCTATAAAGACAAAACGATTTATTACCTGCACGATAATAACGGCGATGGAAAAACAGATGTACAAACTGGTTTCGGTGATTATGTGGGTACAGGTATTACCATTAAAAATGGCTACTTGTATGCGTCCTCTAACACGGAAGTTTACAGGTATAAATTAGATGCAGCCAATAAAGTTATCGATCCTTCAAAACCTGAAAAAATCATTACCGGTTTAATTGCCCGTTTTCAGCACGATTCAAAATCCATTGCGCTGGATAATGATGGAAATATTTATGTAAACATTGGAGCTTACTCAAATTCCTGCCAGGAAAAAGACAGGTCAAAAGGCTCTATGGGCATCATGCCTTGTCCTATTCTTGATTCAGCCGGTGGTATCTGGAAATTTAAAGCAGATAAACTAAACCAGACTTATGCTGATGGCATTCGCTATGCCACCGGATTGCGCAATGTTGTTGGCCTCGACTGGAACAACAGCACCAACAGTTTATTTGTAATGCAGCATGGCCGTGATGGATTACACGATTTATTTCCAGACCTCTACGACACAAAACAAAGCGCCGAATTACCTGCAGAATGCATGTACGAATTAAAGGAAGGCGTTAACTGCGGCTGGCCTTATGTTTATTACGACCACATACAAAAAAAGAAAATTATCAATCCTGAATATGGAGGAGATGGTAAGAAAACAACCACAGAAAATTTCATCGATCCGGTGGCTGCCTTCCCCGGCCACATGGCACCAAATGGTTTGTTGTTTTATACCGGCAATATGTTCCCTGAAAAATATAAGAACGGCGCATTCATTGCATTTCATGGTTCATGGAACCGTGCACCTGAGCCGCAGAAAGGTTACCTTGTTGCCTTTGTTCCTTTTAAGGATGGAAAGCCCAGTAGCGACTGGGAAATCTTTGCAGATAATTTTGCAGGCGGCCCCGAATTTGTTTCACCCGGCAAGGCCAAACATCGTCCATGCGGTTTAGCACAGGGTCCCGATGGTTCGCTGTATGTAAGCGACGATTCCGGCGGTACTATTTACAAAATCACTTATAAAGCCAAATAAAAAAAGCAGATGAAAAAAATCATCATCACCATTTTAGTTGTTGCATTTTTCAGCTTATATCTCTTTGCGCAAACTAATATAAAACCTTCTGTTAACCGCGGTAAAATAGTCTACGAAACCTATTGCCTCACCTGCCACCAGGATGATGGCGCAGGTGTGCCAAAATTAAACCCAACACTCAGCAATACTTCTTATACCACCGGCGATAAAAAGAAACTGATTACCTGGGTTTTGAAAGGCACAACAGATAAAATTGCGATTGATGGAAAATTTTATTCAAACAATATGGCGCCGCAGAATTATTTGAAAGATGAAGAGATTGCCGATGTACTTACTTACATCCGCAACAGTTTTGGTAACAAGGCCAGTGCAGTAACAGTGGCAGAAGTAAAGGCTGTAAGGGCAACGGTAAAATAAAATCCTTATTGGCCAAAGCTGCATAACAAATATGAAGCTTTCGTTGCGTTGCACTCTTGTACTGAGGGAATTCTATTCAGCAAAAAAATACAACCTAAATAAATGTCATTACCCGAAAATAAGCCGACTGAAAATACAGGCTCACAAGTTAACCCCAAACGTATTCTCTTCGTCGACCGAGACGGAACCCTTATTAACGAAGCTCCGCCAACTTACCAGCTCGATTCATTTGATAAACTTACTTTCTATCCAAATATGTTCGAATACATGGGCAGAATAGCAAGAGAGCTGGACTACGAACTCGTAATGGTAACCAACCAGGATGGTTTGGGAACTGAGTCTTTTCCTGAAGATACTTTTTGGCCGTTGCAAAAACTTGTAATAAAAAGCCTGGAAGGTGAAGGCATATTTTTCAGTGAAGTATTTATAGATAGAACATTCGCCAGTGAAAACGCCCCCACACGCAAACCCAATACAGGATTATTAACCGGTTATTTAAATAACCCTAACTATGATATTGCCAACTCATTTGTAATAGGCGACAGAATCACCGATATACAGCTTGCAAAAAACCTTGGCTGCAAAGGCATCTGGCTCAACACCGATCCATCTTTGGGTGGGGGTGAAATAAAAGATAAAGCTGAAGAACTGCGTGCCTCAACCATTGTTTTGGAAACAACCAACTGGAGCGATATTTATTCATTTCTTAAACTTGGGTTGCGCCGGGTAATACATGAACGCAATACCAACGAAACAAAAATAAAGGTTGAATTAAATATTGATGGAAGAGGCAAAGCCAATATACATACAGGTTTAGGCTTCTTCGATCACATGCTCGACCAGATTGCACGCCACGGAAAAATGGATTTGAATATTGAAACCAAAGGCGACCTGCACATTGATGAACACCACACTATTGAAGATACCGGAATAGCTTTGGGCGAAGCTTTTGCAAAAGCGCTTGCTGATAAACGCGGCATGGAGCGTTATGGTTTTGCATTACCAATGGACGAAGCTGAAGCAAAAGTGCTGATAGATTTTGGTGGCCGCAACTGGCTTGTTTGGAATGCTGAATTTAAACGGGAGAAAATAGGGGAGATGCCTACTGAAATGTTTTTCCATTTCTTTAAATCGTTCAGTGATGCTGCTAAGTGTAATTTGAATATTGAATGCAAAGGCGAAAATGAACACCATAAAATTGAAGCCATTTTTAAAGCATTTGCCAAAGCAATCCGCATGGCAGTAAAGAGGGATCCGCTGAGTAATTATTTGCCAAGTACAAAAGGGATATTATAAAACCTATAGCTTGCCTGTATTTTACAATCTTTGCAGCAGTTGGCGATGCTTATGAAAATCAAGTGTCTAAACCTTTCTTTTTTTTGCACGGGTTAAAATGTAACCAAGCTCAATACCTGCATAAGAACCTTTAACATGATAAGTGCCGTAAGTAGGTTCCCTGCCCGGTATGGTTATGGAATAATTACCGCCACCAATAGCTGTATTTGAGTAGTTTACTAAAATACCTGCTTTTAAAATATTCAGGTTCTTTAATATCCATGAATGATTTATGCCTGTATTATAATTAAGCCAGATATTAGTATTTGATTTAAGCGGTAATCTTACGATTTGATCGTTTCCAATCTTGGAAATAATAAGTACCGAATCGTTATAATTCGTCCTAATATTAATGCCTGCAGAAATTTCAAAAAAATGATTTGGCTTATTTAAAAATATCCTGTGGCTGTATGTAAGCGGCACACTAATATAATGAAGGTCTAACTCTCCATAATCGCTTACATCATAGTCATAAGGAGCAGAAGGAATAAAATCATCTTTTTTTGCTGTAAACAAATAACCATTTTCCAACAAACCAATTTTAAGCCCTGTATTTATAGAATTTTTTGAGTTGATATTATAATTGTAAGCAAACCCCAATTCACCACCCATAAGGGCTGAAGATCCTAAAATATAATTGCCTGATGTTTTTTTAATAGTCGCCTTTTCAGTAAAATAGGGTGTAAAAACAAAACCAAAATGATTCCCTCCAAAAACCGTTTCTCTGTTATCTTTATTATCAAATTTTCCTGGCTTACAGGGTTTCGCGTATGGCTTAGAAGCATCGGAATACAACTTATCATATTTCCATTTTCCTGTAAACACATACCCGATATCAAGGCCTATATAAGACCCTTTAATTTTATACGTGCCATACGATGTCTCCCGACCTGGAATATTAATTTGATAGTCGCCATAATAAAACGCCTTTGGTGAATAATTTACCTTTAAACCCGCTTTTAATACCTGATAATTCTTTAATACCCATCCAAAATTTATAGCAGCATTATAATTAAGCCAAAAATCGTGGCCGTGGTTTATATCAATGTTTATAATTGGTGTACTTTGATTAAGGCCAGCTTGAATATTTGTTGAGGTAGAAGAAAGGTCTTGACTAAGCCTTATATTGAATCCTGCGTCAATACCTACATATTTATTATTATTCAAAAATTTCCTATGTTCATACAACATTGGTAAACTATAATATCTCACAAAACCAGTACGTGCAGCATCTAAAAAATAATTATTGTCAGCAGCAGGAATAAAAGAATTTTTATCAGCAAAAAAGCTAAA
>JANXWM010000022.1 GCA_025351145.1 Chitinophagaceae bacterium | reverse complement strand
TATTACGGCCTGGTCTGATATACTGAACAACGACTTAAATGCTGGCCTTAGCTGGGATGAAGTAAAAGTACAGATGTACGGAAAGAACGATGAAGTGCTTGAACGTATTTTTGGAAAAGATAAGTTTACCCATGAAAAAATGACGGAATTATCGTTCGAAAAAGAGCGCCGGTATCAATCGGCTTATCTGCCCAATCTTAAACTCATTAGTGGGCTCCATGAATTTTTGCAAGCTGCAGAAAATGCGCAAACACCTATGGCTATTGGTTCTGCGGCCATTCCATTCAATATAAATTTTGTGCTCGATAACCTTCACCTGCATAAATATTTCCCCGTTGTTGTAAGTGCCGATGATGTGGTAATTAGTAAGCCGCATCCTGAAACTTATCTTAAAGCTGCTCAGTTGCTTAATGTAAACCCGGAACAATGCATTGTATTTGAAGATGCTCCCAAAGGCGTAGAAGCAGCATTAAATGCAGGCATGAAAACTGTGGTGCTTACCACCATGCACGAAAAAGATGAGTTTGAAATGTACAGCAATGTGATTGCTTACGTAAAAGATTATACCGATCCTTTTATTATGCAAATGATTTAAAAAAGTGGACTGATTAAAGTACAGATTTATTGACCAAACAATAGAATTACTATTAAACATCCTTGCGTTGCACTCTTGTACTGAATAACTTTCTTGAGCTTTAAGAACAGCCCGTAGAAAACTCATTTAAGGTTGTGCGGGTTGGGTATAAAATTTAGAAAAGCATTGAACTTGGTAAGGTATTTTCTTTTATCAAGTTTATAATAAAAAGCACCTCTTTTAGAGCTTTCTTTTTCTTTATCTTTCTGTTTAATCAGCAGGCCTGTAGAAAGCACTTTGCGGCTAAAATTTCTTTTATCCATTTCAGCATCGTAAATGCCCTCGTATAAACTTTGCAGTTGGGGTAAGGTAAATTTCTCAGGTAACAGTTCAAATAAGATAGGGTGAAGTGCAGCTTTGTAACGCAGCTTTTCTTTTGCCAGTTCTATCATCGCCAGGTGATCGAAAACAAGTGCAGGTATTTTTTTAATAGGAAACCATTCCGCATGATAGTCGTGGCTTATTTGCTTTTCGTATTGGTGTATATCTATTAAACTAAAGTAAGCAATGGATACCGTGCGTTCCATTGGATCGCGTTGGGGATCGCCAAAAGCAAAAAGTTGTTCCATATAAACATCTCCCAACCCGGTTAATTTTTTAAGTACCCTGG
Organism: Chitinophagaceae bacterium; assembly: GCA_025351145.1. Classification (GTDB taxonomy): domain Bacteria; phylum Bacteroidota; class Bacteroidia; order Chitinophagales; family Chitinophagaceae; genus Limnovirga. Next base: position 6,601 of record JANXWM010000022.1, on the reverse strand, counting down.
CTGCACCGTTTTCAAAAGATTCTCCAGGCTGCACAAAGCCACCCATCAGGCTCCAGTTTCCTTTTTCCGGTTCAAGGCCGCGTTTTATAAGTAATAGGTTCATTTCCTGACCGTCAAACCCAAAAATAATACAGTCAACGGCAACAAGGATCCTGGTTTGTTTAGAATAACGGGTCATACTGTTGAAATAAGGAATAGGTTTTAAAATATGGTAATCAATAGTAATCGTTTGTTTACCGGGTTGCGGTACAGATTTAAAAGTGAAACATTATCAATACCAACGAATATATAAAAATTAAATTACCCGTAAACATTGAATTGTTTTGTTTAGTTACGAATTTAAAGGGGCGAAGAAACCATTTACCTGCTGATGATACATTTTGCACATGGTTGCTGAAGTTCAGCATAATTCCTGCAGTACAAGAGTGCGACGCAAGTAAAGCTTCATATTTATTCCATTGCCAGGCTCAACTTTTTTAATGCAAGTTTTTATTATTTCTATATAAGCAAAATTCTGGGAACATACCAAAAAAGTTTTCCTTTTTTGTGCTTTCAATTCAAAGAGTTGAGCCATTCCGCAAGCCCAATATTAATTAATTATTACCTTTTTGTTATGTGCCTGCATTGTGAAAAGGCGGCGGTAGCTTTATTAAAATCTAGCGCATGAATTATGTTTTACGCACACACGAAACGTTTCCCCAGGGTGGCCGCAGGCAGTTGGTTGTAGCTTTATGGAAGGGTAATTTAAATGTTTTAAGTATGGTTTACGATGTGCTGCTGCATACGGCAAGATTGGAGAGTGTTGGAACAAAGCGGCTGTTTATGGTTTATCAGGAAGGTAAACGACACCCCAAAATTGTGTTTAAAAATGAATATGGCTTTGATGCTGCTGTAATTGATTCGGCTGCAGCCAATGATGAATTTGGCTGCATAGAAGTTTATGAAAAATTATATTACTATAATCTTTCAAGCCTTACAGATGGGACACTTTCTGTGTATGATAACATTATAGAAAAGCCGCTTATTAGTTTTGCAATGGCGGTATCTTCTGTAAACACAATTGGTAATACAGCTCAAAACCATCTTCCGGCAGATTATTTTAATTGTTTACTTATGGGTGTTTGCTGGTATCTTCAGTTACCCCAAAAGACCAATGATTTAATTAATACATCTTATAATATTTCAGGCAAGCCAGCTTTGCAGGTTTAAGAACGGCAAATGGTTATTCAAACAAAAAACCCGGGTTGTAATGCAATCCGGGTTTTTTGTTTGAAGCGTTATTTATGCTTCACCTTCTTTTTTTACTTCTTCATCGGCCGAGCCGGTAAGTTTGCTCCATAGGTTTTTGGCGCCTTCTGCAAGGTCTTCTAATTTTTCGGTAGCAACTTCCTTTAAATCTCCGGCTTTATCTTTGGCTTCTTCCCAAATTTCTTCAGCCTTTTCTTTAGCAGTTTCCAGTGCATCTTCTGCTTTGTCTTTTGCAGTTTCCAGCATACCTTCAGCCTTGTCCTTCCAATCCTGTGCTGTTTCAGGTTGCGGTGTTACATTTTCGTCTGACATCGTTTTTGATTTTAAAAATGAAAAATAATTTAGCCATTAAAACTAACTTATTAATAGGAGCATTCAAAGCGGGGATAAAGTTTAATATAATGTTTACATCGTCCTGCATCAAACAAATGCAAATCAGTAATACCGGCATTAGCTTTCATGGCATCCAGGTTGCGTCGCAATCACTTAATCTCTACAGCTATGGTCATCTCCAGCATCCCCCGCAGTTTTCAAAATTAATTTCAAAATTTCCTGTTTTTATTTTCTGCTGTTCAAAAAATGCGTTTCTTTTTTAAAGTTTTTTTTTGCCACTGGTCAGCTTTAAAATGCACTTCAAATAAATTAACTGTTTACCGGTTTTGATAACCTTGATTTTTGAAGTACGAAATCATTAGTAGTCTGTAACATTCGCGCAGGCTTTTACGTTACGTATCAATATTAAAACCAGTATGAATACCAAAATTGCATTATGGATAGCTTTTTTAGCAGCCTCTTTCAATCTTTCAGCACAAAATAAAAATGCTGCCAGGGTACTGGAGGCAAAGCGTATAACAGGTACTGTAAAAATTGATGGTGTACTAAATGATACTGCCTGGCAGCATGCAGCATTAATGACCGACCTGGTTGAATTCAGGCCCAAAGTTGGCGCACTGGAAACACCGGGAACCAAAACAAATGCCTGGATGATGTACAATGATGAAGGTATTTACTTTGGCGGCTTTTGTCACGAAAATACAAAAGACAGTATAGCTACCGAACTTAAAGGCCGCGATGGTTTTGGTACCAATGATTATATAGGTATCATATTCGATACATACAACGATAAACTAAATGGCTTTGAATATTTTGTTACCCCACTGGGCGAACAATGGGATGCTAAAATGAACCCTCCCAGCCAGGATGGTAACATGGAAGATTTTAGCTGGAACGCAGTATGGGAAAGTGCTGCGGTAATTACTGACAGCGGCTGGAGCTTTGAAATGTTTATCCCTTTTTCTGCCATACGTTTTGGCCAAAAAGATGTGCAGGACTGGGGCGTAAATATTACCCGCCGCAGAAGAAAAACTGAACAGCAAAATACATGGAACCCCATTGACCCAAACGTAAACGGCTTTCTTACACAGGAAGGAATTTGGAAAGGCGTTTCTAATATAAAACCTCCCTTGCGTTTGCAATTCTCTCCTTATTTTTCAGTTTATGCAAACCATTATCCTTTAAACCAGGCCGGGCAAAAAAACTGGACAAACCAGGTTAATGGTGGCCTCGATGTAAAATATGGAATTAACCAGGCCTTTACACTCGATGCTACTTTAATACCCGATTTTGGCCAGGTACAAAGCGATAACCAGGTATTGAACCTTACACCTTTCGAAGTAAAGTATAATGAAAACAGGAACTTTTTTACAGAAGGCACAGAGCTTTTCAGCAAAGGCAATTTGTTTTATTCGCGGCGCATTGGCGGATCGCCAATTCATTTATACGATGCATACAATAAAGTCGACAGCAATGAAACGGTTATCAATAATCCATCAGAATCAAAGCTGATAAACGCTACAAAAATTTCAGGCAGAACACAGAACGGGCTTGGCATTGGTTTTCTAAATGCTGTTACCAGGCAACAGTATGCAACCATCGAAAATACTGTTACAAAAGAAGAAAGAAAAGTACTCACAGATCCGCTTACCAATTACAATGTGCTTGTACTGGATCAAACCTTAAAACACAATTCAAGTGTATCTTTTGTAAACACAAATGTTTGGCGCAGCGGCAACGATTACGATGCCAATGTAAGTGCCGGTTTATTTGAACTGAACGATAAAAAAAATACATGGAACCTTGGCGGTAAAGTAGCCGTAAGCAACAGGATAGGTTATCTGGAGGAAAACAAAACAGAAACCGGCCTAAGTCACGAACTGCATTTTGGTAAAACAAGCGGTCACTTCAATTTTAATGTGTGGCAGGAGCGAACCGATACAAAATTCAGCAGTGATGACCTGGGGTATTTTACCAACAATAATTTCTTAAACCATGGCGCATGGGCAGGCTACAGTTTTACAGAACCCAAGAATTGGTATAACCGCATTTTCTTAAATTTCAATGGAAATGTAAGCACGCTCTCAAAGAAAATTGAGCCAATAGATGAAATGTATCAATCAGCGCGGTTAAATACCAATGTCAACATTCAAAGTAAGAAACTCTGGTGGATCGGTATCCATACAGATTATACTTTTAAGGAGAATGATTTTTATGAGCCAAGAACAACAGGTTGGTATTTTAAACGCGGTGCCAGTGTGGGCTTTGGCTCCTGGTTTCAGAGCAACGACAGTAAAAAATATTCTTATTCAACAGAAATTTTTACACGCACCAATATTAATTTTTATAAATCGTTTGCGCTCGATTTATCGTTTACGCACAACATGCGGTTCAATAATAAATTCTCCCTCTCGCAAAGTATAAGTTTTAGCCCCCGCTTTAATAATATGGGCTATACTTATGTAGATGGAAGTGCTGATATAAATTTTGCCAAACGCCGTATCAATACCGTGGAAAATATATTAAGTGCCAAGTATAATTTCAATAATAAAATGGGTATTACTTTCAGGGCAAGGCATTATTTAAGCGCTGTTGATAATAAAGAATTTTATTTATTGCGGCACGATGGCAGCCTGCTTGCCAATACAAATTATCATCCTTCAGCAAACCAGAATGTAAACTTTTTCAATATTGATATGGTGTACACCTGGCAGTTTGCCCCCGGCAGTTTTATAAATATTGTCTGGAAAAATGCAACGCAGAATTTCAGCGACGAAATTGAAAAACATTATTTCAAAAACCTCAGTAACACCATAAGTCAGGATAACAATAACAACATCTCTTTAAAAGTTATTTACTTCCTCGACTATCTTAAGTTCAAAGGCCATGTAGATAAAATGCGTAAAAATTCATAAAGCGTTTAACAGCCATTTTGTAGCAGGCTGCGGTATTTCTATATGGCATTGTTGCGTCGCACTCTTGTACGTTTGGATTATGAATGAGCTTTTACCGAAGCGAACCGCAGTTTTCCTGCTGCACACAAAAGCTATGAGGGAAAAAACTGCGGAGAAGGAATGGAGCTGTGTAGGATATTTTTATAAAAGGTAAACCGCCCTTACATCATCTTTTTATAGCGGATAGAAATTTTATTTACGTTAATAAAACCCTTTGCAAAAGGGCATATATCTAAAGTTCAAGATGCCCTGCGGAACATCTTGAACAACCCGCACTACATTAGTTTAAGTAGGTTCAGTAACGATTCCATAGGCTGATAGAACTAAAACCAATAAAATTGATATTACGAACTGTAACTTTTTGATAGTTGAATATGCATTATCCAATTGCAAATTATAATGAAAAACAAATTTTGCTATTAACTCAAACACCAACCCCAAACTATAAATAGCATTCACTAAAAGAATTACGTAAAAAATTATAGGAATTAAAAAATTACAAAGCCGTTTTTAAATACAAAAAGCATTATTGTTAAATGAAGTAAGGAGTATAGCAATACAATAGCATTTAATACAAATCTTCCTCTGTTCCACCATTTGATAATATCAAGAGGTTTATTTAAATTCTCACGGGAAAATATTTTACTAAAATATTTTTTTGATTTAATATCCCCATTGATCATTTGTGTTTGCATTTTCTTGAACTGGTTTTTTCTCCGCACAATCTCCTCCAAAGCCTATACGGGCAAGCCAGAGACTTTGCGGGTTTTAAAGTTAATGAAAGTTATAGAATAGATAAGCGTGTAGAAATGTTACCGGCTGTTGAATGCTCATTCATAATACAACCGTACAAGTGTGCGACGCAAGGAACGATTCATAGAAATACTTATGCCCGGTTAATAAAAATAAAACCCTGCACAGTGCAGGGCTTTAAAGCATGCAAAACTGTTTGCCTGTAAATCTAACGTTCACCCGTGTTTAACCAGCGGGTACAATCTTCACCCAGTTTTTCTACGGCCATTTTTTCATACTTCTCACTCTCTTCTTTGGTGAGTATATCTTTCCAGCGGCCATTGGTTCCTTTATTAATAAACGAATCGGAACCGCCATCCCAAAAAGCCCCGCCCAGCGGAACACTTTTTGCCGAATGCTTTTTCATGTAAGCGAAACTGCAATGCTCAAGAATAGCATCCCATTTTTCTGGATTGATATCTATGTTAAGAAATGCTGCCACTTTTTTTATTTCGCCCGGCATATCTTCTTTAAGGTTTGCAAAATGCAGCATGTGTACATTGGGCAGGTTCCTTATTTCCCACCAGGATTTAATGTTTTCCCAAAAGGCCCAGAACGGGTAACCATCTTTATCGAGCCAGTCGTGGTAGTATTGCACAATTGAATCAACTGGCTTCTCAATGGGCGGCCCCACAAGGCCGGGCGTTTCGTTGAGTGCCTGGTAAAATAATTCGTTGGCTGTAGCGTGATGGTTGTACATACTCCACAATACATCCCTGCCATCGCGGCCAATGTAAATGTATTTTGCCTGTGGCGAAAATACCAGTGCATCAACGGGCAAATGTGTTTTAATAAAACGCCTGTGCTGCTGTGCTTCTACGGCAGGCATTTTAACTACGGAGGGTGGCACACGAAGATCGAGCCAGGGCGACATCTCGGCCACTTCCATATCTTCCTGCCCGTTAAAAATAAGTTGCGAAATAATCTGCTGCAGCCATGTAGTTCCCGATTTTGCGTAAGTGGAAATAACGATGTCGTCGTTCCTGAATTTAAAATCGTTCCAGATAGTTGAGTCGAAATGGTGGCTGAACATTTCCCTCTTTTTTTGAGGCCAGGCAATTTGTTCCATGTAGTTTGGTTTTAGTTGTACTAATTAGCTAATAAATATCAGGAAAATAAATGGCAAACAAAAAGCGTATTTTTTTGTGCAGTTAATTTTTTTGAACCGGGCAAAGGAACATGTATGAAGCTTTACTTGCGTCGCACTCTTGTACTGCAGAATAGCTATGGTCTTTTGGCTGCGGGCTGTGAGCTCTGTATTTTTTGCTCACAGC
>JANXWM010000653.1 GCA_025351145.1 Chitinophagaceae bacterium | reverse complement strand
CTGGCAGGGCTTATGGTATTGAGTTCTTTGTAAAGAAAAAATTTGGCAGGCTTAATGGCTGGATTGGTTATACTTTATCTAAAACAGAATTAAAATTTAGGGAAATAAATAATGGTAATTATTATAATGCCAAACAGGACAGAACACACGATTTAAGTGTTGTGGGTATTTACAAATTAAGCAGCCGCTGGTCACTCTCAAGCACCTTTGTTTACAGCACCGGCAATGCCGTTACTTTCCCGAGTGGCAAGTATTATGTAAACAACCAAACCGTGTTTTTATACACCGAAAGAAACGGCTACAGGATGCCTGCTTATCACCGGTTGGATATTGCTGCCACAGTAGAAAACAAACACAACAAAACAAGAAAATATCAAAGCAGCTGGACCTTTGGAATCTATAATGCTTATGGCCGTGAAAATGCTTTTAGCATTGCTTTCAAAGATGACCCCAACGATCCAGCTAAAACAATTGCAGAGCAAACAACGCTGTTCCGTTATGTACCAAGCATTACATGGAATTTTAAATTTTAAAACAGTTGCAAACGAAATTTCAATAACAGAAATCATTATAATGAAAAATACATTTTTCTCTTTATTTATCATCTCACTCATATCGTTCAGTTGTACAAAAACGATCAATGTTGATTTAAAAAATGCCTTTCCAGAATTAGTGATCGAAGGCATTGTAACCAACACAGCTTCTGCACAGGTCAATATTTCTAAAAGCGTACAATTCAGCAGCAGCAATACTTTCCCGGCGGTAACCGGCGCAGCCGTAAGCATTACAGATGATCTTGGAACCAACTATACACTCACAGAAACCAAGGCTGGAACATATATCAATAATGACCTGGTTGGGGTGCCTGGCCACACTTATCATTTAACCGTTAACACAGAAGGCAAAACATATACGTCCGCATCAACTATGCCGCTGCAGGTACCGCTTGATACGTTGTTATTCGAGCAAATTGTATTCGGTAGCGAAACCATCTGGATTGTAAAACCACAGTACACAGACCCAGCCGGTTTTGGCAATTATTATAAGATGATCGAGAGCATCAATGGAATTCGGTATCCAAACATTTGGGTGTGGGACGATGCCCTCACCAACAACGGCATCAGCACAAGGCCATTGATACAAACCGACAGTACCATCAACCTCAACGATACCATAGAAGTAGAAATGCAGTGCATCGATAGAAATGTATTCAGGTATTTTACCGCGCTCATCGATGTGCAGTCAAATTCCACTACACCCGTAAACCCTGACAGTAATATCAGCGGCGGCACATTAGGTTATTTTAGTGCACAAACCAGCCAGCGCAAAAAAGCAATCGTACGGCCATAGCATAAAAGTTGTAGAAATTTTTTGTACCGGGCTTTAGAATTTCTATGAAGCATCCTTGCGTCGCACTCGTGTACGTTCGGATTATGAATGAGCTTTTACCGTAGTCTCCCTGCAACGGCGGCGTTGCGTCATGTGGCGAAATAAGTCGCAAATTTTTTTATTGATTTTTAATCACTTAGTATCGACTTATATAGAAGAGTAGAGTGACCCCGAATAATTCTGTATATGGCACAGTTATCAAGTTTAAAAAGCCCGAACTGCACGAACACGGAAATAATAGATTTTTTCGTCCGTGTGCTGGACGCCACCTCCAAAAAACTGAGTGTCTGCTTGGCTTCCATCGCTCTCGGTGGAGCTCCAATAATAGTCTATAGCAAAATTACCAACCGCATTTTTCTGTTTGTACAATTCATTCAACTCATCTTTTGATGGCAGAAACCAATCTGCAAAACCACTTGCTTTATACTTTGAACATGCGAAAGCCGCATATTTCCCTTTACCTAATGATAATATAATTTTTTTTGTATTTGAACGCCCAGCACCTATTTCTGTTCCTGACGCTGTCGTAACATTGTATGTGATACCCCCTGACCAAGTTAACTGCCCTATATCAACTGTATCAGCTATTAAACCATGCAGGCTATCCTTACTCATCCAGAATATAACACCACCACCAAAGTATTCACCAATATAATGTCCTCCGGTTTTTACAGCAGTATTATCTTGTGTTTTAATATTTGCAAAAGAAGCTATGCTTACAGATTCTTTTTTACAGGAAATTGCCAGCAACAGCACCAAAGCTGCAAGCCCTGTTTTCATTGTTGTTTTCATTTAATTTATTTTAGATAATTAAAAAGCACGAACTGGAAGGACTTTGTCAATGCTTCCTTTGTAGGTGTTAAATGAGTTGCCAACGCTGAAGCTCCAGCCCCGTGCTTGACTATTAGAATATTCAGTAGAACTCCAATAGCCTCCTTTAACATGACCACCAGTAAGCTTGTAAAATTCATACAACTCAAATATCGAAGGCAAAAACCAATCAGTATAACCACTTCCCGTATAAGATGCGCACATGTAGGCTGCATAATTTCCCTTGCCTTGTGCTGATACTATTTTAATAGTATTTGCATACCCTTTGCCAATATTGGTACCGGTTGCCCCTGTTGTGATATAGCTTCCATTCCACCATGTTGTCCGCCCTAAATTAACTGTATCAGCGATCAGGCCATGCTCGCCAGTACTGTCTATCCAGAATATAACACCGCCACCAAAGTGGTCGCCTATACGATGCGGGCCGGTTACTATTGCAGCATTATCTTCTGTATTAATACTTGTAGATGGTGCTGTGCTTACAGTTTCTTTTTTACAGGAAATTGCCAGCAACAGCACTAAAGCTGCAAGCCCTGTTTTCATTGTTGTTTTCATTGTGAGGTAATTTTAATAATTAGCAGAAAAATGTTGCAGTGTAATAAAGCGTATCTAATTTAAAATTTATTTCCCG
>JANXWM010000741.1 GCA_025351145.1 Chitinophagaceae bacterium | reverse complement strand
TTCATATTCTTCAGTTGGGCTCATAAAAAACGCTGCAAAATTTACAGCGTTTTTCGAATCAATATTTTGAACTTACTGCTTTATTATTTTTATTGTTTTTTGCCAGCCATTGCCTTTTGCATTAAGCAAATACATACCCGGTAAAAGATTATTTACTGGAAGGCTTTCGTTGCTGTTGCCCTGTGTATATAATTTGGTTACATTGTATAAAATGCGGCCATTGATATCAGCTAAAACAAGCTGTACATTTTGCTGCGCCGGAAGATTTAATTCTATGCGAATAAAATCTTTTACGGGATTGGGCCATGCATTTATTACCACATTTGTGTTGCTGGATCTTACCGCTTTTATAACCGAATATTTTGTTGTGCCATTCTTGCTGTTCAATTTAATGCGGTAATAAATAACGTTATGGCCGTTGCTGAAAGGGTTGTTATCTATGGAGCCGTATTGCTGTACCGTTGCGGCGCTGTTTATTGCTTTTACAGTTGCAATGCCGGTAAAGCTATATGCATCATACGAACGCTGTACTTCCATATTAGTGAGGTCTTGTGTATTAGTAATGCTCCAGTTTAACTGAACATCGTTACCGTTAAGCGCTGCATTAAATGCAAGCATATTTGCGGGAAGCACGGTATTAATTACAAAATCCCAAATGCCGCGGCCAAAGGTTCCAAACCTTACGGTATTCGAAGATGTAATATACTCAACAGAAGTATAGTTTTGAACAGGTGCGTTTAACCCGAGCATGGGATACCATTTTTTATCGGCAACAATATACACGTAAGGCCCTGCATCTGTGGCAGCGAACAGCATGGATTCATCAGGGTTAGCGGCGAAGCGGTGAACAAAAGTTGAGGGCAATCCATCACTCATATCTGTAAAGCTTTTACCAGCATCAGTTGAAACATATACCGGCGGGTTAGAATATCCGCTGCCCCCATACCAAACCGTACCTGGAGAAACCTTTGATGAAAGTATGGCACCGCCATATAAATAAATTGGTTTGGGGCCGTTGAAGGATTCGGTTATGTTCCAGTTTGTGCCATCATCATTGCTGTAAAAGAAAGTGCCGTCTTCTGCGCCTACGTAAATGTTTTTATCATCTGTTTTATCTGCCGCAATTGCACTGATGCCGGCTTTTCGGGTAGTTGAATTGAGCCTGAAATTATAATCGAATTGTGAAGATGCTATTTCATAAGGCGGAGTTTCTGCAGGAGCTAATTTTATAAGATAAGACCCTGTATCACCTTTAATATTGCCGCCACCAACATACACTTCATTTCTATTTTTTCCGGTGTTTGCAACCGGCAACATCCACCTGGTGTTGGGTAATTGTTTTCCGGGTACTTTAAAGGTGTTGTCGCTTTCTATTACACTGTCTGGTTTATCTGGTGTAACATAATAATCCAAATATCCCTGCGGTGCCTGTACCCATAAATGTTTAGGGCTTCCGCTAAATGTAAGGGATGTATAATCACCGCTTGGTGCCTGAGAAAAAATGAGTGGCCCATTAGATGAATTGGCCTTTAACGCCCTCTGGAAACCCTGGTCCTGCGAACCTCCGTAAATGTTGTTGGTATTGTCCTGGTCGGATAATACATCGTAGAACTGGCCTGTATTTAATCCGCTAAGGCTGAGGTTTGTATTGGTTGCAAGATCATCGTAGGAAACATAACTGCCGCCATGTGTGCTGGTAATGGTAAAAGGCCTGTTATCCGGATTTTTGAACGAGGCAATATCCATAATATCCGCATGCAGTTTTTGCGATGCATTTCCATAATATTCCGTCCAGTCGTTTACGGTTGTCCATGTGGTGCCCCCATCAACACTGCGGTAAGCATTTACGCGGCCAATGAATAGTGTGTTTGCATTGCTGCCGATATCCAGCCTGTCCCATGACTTTTCTGGTAGTAGTGTATCCTTTGCAATCCATGTAGCACCTGTATCAGTTGTTTGCCAAATTGCAGTATTGCCCACCATTAAATACTGTGTAAGTTTTGTGCCATTGGAAAAACCTTTTAAAATGCAACTGGCATTTTTTGGAATACGAACATCCCCGGAAGTTTTTAAAACAGATAATTTTCCATCTAATATGGAGAACATAGTTACCCGGCCTGTATTTGTCTTAGTATCAAGTGCAAAAAAATGATTGCTGTTATACGGTTTATTTACCGATAAAGAAGCGGTATCTTCTCCAGGTGGAAACCTGTATATCTGTTCAAAGCTGGCTCCTAAATCTATCGAACGGTACAACAACATGCTGGGTAAAACGGCGGATGCAGTGTCTTCTTTTGAGCGTGTAACGCAATAAATTGTCTGGTATTTATCAATGAGTGGCGTAATACTTACAATTCTGTTTTTTGATGATTCAATTAAAAAATCTATCCCGGTTGCCGGGCTAAATGTTTGCCCGTCATTATCCGAATACTCCACTTTATTATCGAAGCTCACCAATATGCGGGGAGCTCCATTTTTGTTAAGAATCACTTTCAAAATATCGGGCCTGCAACGGATATTTTGGTTTAAAATAGTCCAGTTAGAACCGGTAATTGTTCCTTTCCATAACGTACCTCCTGCCGATATAAGGTATAGCGCCCCGGTAGATGGAACATAATCCATCGCTTTTACATTGCCTGCAAGATTATTGCTGCCCCGTTCGTTCCATTGCCCAATGAGCTGGTTGTTTGCCAGGTATTCGGTTTTTGACTGACCATTCAGCCGAAGTAAATTTTGCCTGTTGGCAAAGGCGTCTGCCGCATTTTTTCTTTCAATCGCATGCCAGTCGGTATTTGGATCGGCCCTATGAATAAATTCAAAGTATTGCTCAAGCTGGTTTTCATTTTCCTCTCCTTCTGTTGGCTTGGGGAAATCCTGTTTTGTATTGCAGGAAATGAACACAGACATTGTGGCCAGCATAAATATGGTTATTGTAAAACGGGCCGGTATTATGGGTAACATAATAGTAATCATTAAATATTTTAGCAGGGTTCGATGCTTACAAGTTATTTAAAAAATATGGATTTACAAAGCAGCCAAAGTATTGAGTTATTTTAATTACTGCTAACCGGTTCTTTTTTAAAAGCATTTTGGGGCACAAGCAGCGGTAATGCTATGATGCATTGTTGTGTCACTCACTTGTACGGCTGGATATACTACCCAGCTTTTACCGGTGCGTAGATTGAAGCGATACGCTTCGATAAAAGTTCAATAAAAATTCCGAACGTACAAGAGTGCGACGCAACAGAGCGTCATAGTAATTCAATTGCCGGGTACAAAATGGCTGTTTTATTTCTTCCAGCTCAGGTCTGCAATTACGGGGTAATGATCGGATAATTTTATCTTGTCTCTCTTGCACTGCTGCACCTGCAGGCTTTTATCTGCAAGGCAAACATCAATGCGGAGCGTGGGCCCGATTTTGTAAAAAGTATTGCCAATGCCCGAGCCTTTTTCAAGAAAAGCATCCTGAAGGTTATTGCCTTTTAAGCTGCGGTAATTATAAGAAGTTGGGGTTATATTTAAGTCGCCGCAATAGATAACCGGGTTCTTGCTTTTATTGATCTGCTCCCTTATAACCGCTACTTCTTCCTGATGCTTTATTTCTGTTTCACGAACTTTATATTCAGCAGCTTTTCTTCTTTTGTAGGTAATTTCATAAATATTTTCGTCGCCATTTTTTGCTTCGGAAGTGTCTTTATAAATAGTGAACGACTGCAGGTGTGCTGTAAAAATCCTCACGGGCTTGTTGTTAAAAAGAATATCTGCATAAACAAGGTTTTCGTTGTTTTCGTCGTGGTTAATGTTCACCCTTCCTGTATCTTTTATGGGAGTTTTGCTGAAGATTGCAACTCCGCTTTCTAAAAGCACATTCGGGTTTTTTGGCAAACTGCCCGATCTGTCTTTTGAACAAAAAGAATAATGGTAGCCAAGTGTATCCATTTGTTTCCTGATGGAAGTACGGCGTTTAGCATTTTCTATGTTGCTGTATTCCTGGAAGCAGACCACATCGGGGTTATATGTTTTTATGGTTGCCAGTATAGAATCCTTACTTGTTTTATAAGCGGATACGGATTTTTTTTTGCGCAGGTAATTGGTAAAGCTTTGAACATTCCATGTCATTACACGCAGGGCAGAGCTGTCTTTTTTTGTTTGCCAGGTTATTGGGGTTCGTAACGCAAAAGTGTTGACGGTATTAAAGGTTGCGGCAGGTAAAATGATGAGCATGATATACGCCAGTTTTCTTTCGGCAAAAAAACTGATGATTAAAAAAAGAATATAAACTGCCAGTATATAAGGAAAGCCAAGACTTAAAATACTGATATAAGAAAATGAAGCCGGTGGAATAAAAATACTGAATGAAGCAAGCAGGAATACACTTACGAGCGGGATGCAGGCAATGATCCAGAGCGTTTTAAAAATTATTTTCATTTTATTTTAAAGGGTAGGTTTATATATCTTCCTGGCTGGCTTTTTTTAAAAATTCTTTTTCTTCTGCAGAAAGGGATTGGTAACCATCCTGGTTTATTTTGTCGAGTATTTCGTCTAATTTTTGTTGGGTTATCCTGGGTATTTTTTCGAAAGGCTTACGTTCTGCTTTATAAAAATTTTGCTGAGAAAAAGGCTTTTTTTTGAATTTTGTTTCTGGGTTAAAAAGGTTATTAAACCAGTTCATTAAACGGATCATCCACCCGCTCCAGTCGTTTCCTTTCTGCATTTGTTTAACGAATAAAAAACCAATGGCACCTCCTGCCAGGTGTGCTACGGCAAAACTGCCGCTGCTGCTTGCTATTGTGGCATAATCTACTGCTACAAATATTAAAGTAAGTACCCATAAAGGAATACCGCCGTAGATCATTGGAAAAATCCTGTAATCAGGAGCCAGTGTTGTTGCGGCCAGTGCCACAGCCATTACTGCTGCACCGCCACCCAAAAATGGCAAAGCAGCTTCTGTTGCATCCTTATACTGGGGGATAAGATTAGATATCAAAATAAAAAATAAGGCTCCTGCAAGGCCCCCGTAAATATAAACAGGAAACAGTTTTGCATTACCGGCAAGGTCCTGTAAAATATTTCCAAAACCCCATAGCCACAACAGGGTCCCTATTAACTGCCATACGCTTTCATGCGAAAACATGTATAACAGAATAGTCCATGGCCTGCTGGCTAATTTATCTGCACCTGCCGGCAGAGAGAACCAATCTAATATCTGCAGATGAAAATTTTGCTGTGCCACCATATTGGTATCGTACGAAAGAAAATAAATGATTTTAATGAAGTTGATAATAACAAATATTACGGTATTAATAATAATCAGCCAGGTGAGTGCATTATTATCCTGACCCAGTAATATTTTATTTCTTCTGTTTTGCTGCATCACTGCCATAATCTTTGTTTTTCTATATAGGTTTCAATCAATAGCAAGTTATTACAAAATATTAAAACGTTCTTCTCTTTGTTTTGTTCCAGAAGTACACCATTAAAAATCCGGTTAATGCTCCGCCAAGGTGGGCAAAATGTGCAACCGTATCGCCTGCGCTATTTTGTATGGCGGAAAAAAGCTCAAACCCTGCATATAGTAAAACAAACCACTTTGCCTTTAAAGGAAAAACAATGAAATAGACATAAGTATCAGCAAATAAATAACCAAATGCAGCAAGGCAACCGAAAACTGCGCCTGATGCTCCAATTGTTGTTGAATTAAGCCTTTGCTGTAAGTCCAGCGAGTAATATTCCTGTTGTGGCAGGGGCATACTGTTAAACAAATCTATTACTGGCTGGTTTTCGAAATAAAGTACAATCATGTGGCATAGAGCTGCCCCCAAGCCGGATACAATATAAAATGTAAGAAATCTTTTTGGACCCCACGCATTTTCAAGTACCGAGCCAAACATCCACAAGGCATACATATTAAAAAGAATATGAGTGTAATCATCGGTTGAATGCATAAACATATATGTTATGAATTGCCAGGGCTTGAATAATTCACTCTGCCATGTGTGTAATGCAAACAGGTTGTTCATATTTATTACCGAAACAGGTAACACTAACTGAGCTATAAATACCAGAACATTTATAATAAGCAGGTTCTTTATTACAGTTGGTAATATTTGAAAACTACTCGGCCTAAAATCAGTCATTTTTATCAATTAAATTTTTAATAATCATTTTTTAAGTTTTAGCTGCACCACATTTTCTATGTGCAATGTATGCGGAAACATATCTACGGGTTGAATTTTTTCTACAGTATATTTTTCGCCCAGTAAAGATAAATCCCTTGCCTGTGTGGCGGGGTTACAGCTTACATAAACAATAATCGGCGCAGCAATTTCCAATAATTTTTCTACAAGCTTTTCATGCATGCCTGCCCGTGGAGGGTCGGTAATAATTACATCCGGCCTGCCATGTGTGGCAAAAAAAGCATCATCGCATATTTTTATAGTGTCGCCGCAAAAGAAGCTTGCATGTTCAATGTTATTGAGTAAAGCATTTTCATTCGCATCTTTAACAGCATCTTCCACTAATTCTACACCAATCACTTTTTTAGCCAGCCTGCTTACAAAAATACCTATGCTGCCGGTACCGCAATACAGATCGTAAACAATCTGTTCACCATTCAATTCGGCAAAATCTCTTGTAATGCGGTAAAGGTTTTCGGCCTGCTTTGTATTGGTTTGAAAAAATGATTTCACACTTATCTTAAACTGAAAATCTTCCAGCTTTTCTATAATAAACCCTTTGCCAAAATAAGTAACCGGCTCAAGGCCGAGGAGGCTGTCGTTTACTTTTGGATTAATGGTGTACAGCAAAGTAGTAATACCGGGAAATGATGCCAGTAAATGATCGAGTAATTGAATGCGTGCTGTTTCATCTTCATGATTAATTACCAGGTTCACCATCATTTCGCCTGTGCCTGCCATACGCACCAGTATATTGCGCAACCATCCTGTTTTATGTTTTATATCGTAGAACGGAAGCTTGTTTTGCTTTACAAAATCTGCCACGGCTTTTCTTATCAGGTTTGTTGGTTCGGCCTGCAGGTGGCAAACATCTATTTCTACCACTTTATCAAAAATCCCTTTTGCGTGAAAGCCCCCCACATCCTGCAATACAGCCGCATCAGTATCTTCCCCCATCGCTTTCATTTTTCTAAACGCATCATCCGGTATAAACTTTTTGTTAGAAAAAGTATATTCCATTTTATTGCGGTATTGCGTGGTATTACTGCACCCTATTATAGGTTGTATGGGCGGCAGTGCAACTTTGCCAATACGCTGCAGGTTATCTGTAACCTGTTTTTGTTTGTAGAAGAGTTGCTGTTCGTAAGGGAGCATTTGCCATTGGCAGCCGCCACAGGTACCAAAATGCGTACAAAATGGTTCTATGCGAAGCGGAGAATATTTTTTAAACGCCGTTGTTCTGCCTTCGGCCCAGTCTTTTTTATTTTTTAAAAGAACCACATCCACCACATCGCCGGGTATGGCGCCTTCTATAAAAATTACCTTACCATCCAGCCTGGCAAGTGATTTGCCTTCTGCAGCATAATCTTCTACTGCAATATTTTCCAGTATTACATTTTTTTGTCTTCTCACGGCGCAAATGTAACCACGATTGCAATGTTTTTAATGCCGCTCAGCATTATAAGTATTTTTTATGAACCCGGCCATTGGTTTCCATGGCATCGCCTCTTGCGTCGCACTCTTTTACTGAAGAATAGCTATGAGCTTTTAGCTGCGAGCCATGAGCTCATGTATTTTGCCGGAAGCTCGTGGCTCACGGCTCGTAGCTTGTCGCTTATTGTTCCGAACGTACAAGAGTGCGACGCAAGGAACGGTGAAAATTGATTTGCAGTATGGTTCAAAAAATGTATTTCAGTAACAATAAGCAGTGCTCATTTTACACAGCAACCAACGCCCCGTTTTTATAAACAGGGAGCACATTGGCCACATCATGGGTTACACAAAATTCAAGGTCTTTCTCCAGTCCAAATGCTGAGAGCCTATGCCAGTGCGTTGTTTTGCGGATAAAGCTGTACATATCGTTTTTGTGCAGGTTGTACATATCTTCTGCCATTAAACTGCTATCGCAGTGAATGGTGAAATTTTCTTTTATGCGGTTAATTACGGCACCGGCAAATAAGGTGTCTTCAAGGTTAAACCGGTCTTTCCATGCAGAACATCCGAGGATTACATTTTTGTTTGCCTTCATTAAATGCCCGCAAACCGAGGACAGGTTGGGGAAGGAGCCGGTCATCACTTCTACCGCACCTTTATCTAAAGCCATGTGCAGTAATTTGGTGCCATTGGTTGTGGTAAGCACAAGTGTTTTACCATCAATAAATGAACGTGGATATTCTGCCGGTGAATTGCCATGCTGCAGGCCTTCAATTATTTTGCCGTCTCTTTCGCCTGCGGTAACTGCGTTTAGTTCTTTGCCAATGGCAATGCAGTCTTCCACTTTGGCCACAGGAATTATTTTTTCTGCACCATTGTAAAGAGCCGTTGCCATAGTAGATGTGGCACGAAATACATCAATGATTACAACAATACTGTCTTTTACTTCGTAAAGGTTCAACAGCCCCGGCGAAAGTATCGTATGCAGGTATGGTTTGTTTTGCATGGCGGCAAATATACAACTGTACAGCAACAGCTTTTATGGCAAGTGTTTAATTCATTTTTTTTAAACTGGCTGATTAACATTCAAAATCAGCAACAGCATTTCAATAAATGGTTTTCGTATCTTTTCGGCTGAATAACGATGATTGATTATTTATCAATACCTGTAACTGATGATGACTACTCCAAAAAAATACCTGCAGATCATATTCCCTTTTTTTAATACAAGGCGTACCAAAGAAATATTCAGGATTAACCCAACCGTAATACCGGTAAGGGAAGAAGCCAAAGAAACAACCATTTATGTATACGATTACAATGCCAGCACTTTAACCGAAAAAGACCTTAAGAGTGTTGAAGCCTGTTTTCCCTTTAAAGACAATAACAATATAAGCTGGATAAATATTGATGGTATACGCAAAACCGAAGTTGAAACGCTTTGCCACCACTACGGCATCCACTACCTGTTAATGGAAGATATACTCAGTATAGGCCAGCGCCCCAAGATGGATGAGGTAGACGATGTATTGTTCTGCCTGCTCAACATGCTTTATTTTAACGATAAAGAAGGCGCCGTTGAAACAGAACAAATCAGTATTGTGCTGGGTAAAAAATTTATACTCAGTTTCCAGGAGTTTAAAGACAAAGATGTATTTAATCCGCTGCGTGAAAAACTGCGCATCAGCAACACCAGGCTGAGGCAGAGCAATGCAGATTATTTGTGCTATTCTATGATTGATCTTATCGTAGACAATTACTACAATGTACTTGAAAAGCTCGGCGAAAAAATAGAAGAACTTGAAGAAGAAATTATCCGCTACGGCAACACCCGTTCGCTTGCCCGCATCAGCAGTTTAAGAAAAGAGCTTATCGTTTTAAAAAGAAATATTGCCCCGGTAAGGGATATGGTAAACGGCTTCCTGCGCAGCGACAGTGAACTGCTGGAAGAGCGTACCCAAAAATATTTTAAAGATGTGTACGATCATATTGTGCAGGCCAGCGACCTGGTAGAAAACTACCGCGATATGATGATTACGCTGCAAGACCTTTACATGAACAAAGTAAATCTGAAGCTAAACGAAGTAATGAAAGTAATGACCATTGTAACCTGCCTGCTTGCACCCGCGACCATCATTGGCGGCATCTTTGGAATGAACTTCGATGTAATACCACTTGCCCACCAGCAAGCGGGTTTTTATATAGCACTTGGCTTAATGTTTTTAATTCCCGTGTGGATGATCTTTACTTTTAAACGCCGCGGATGGTTTTAGTACAAAAGAAATTTTATTGACCGGGCATAAGTACATTGGGCATCGTCTCTTGCGTCGCACTCTTGTACGTTCGGGTTTCAGTTTGGCAAAAAAAGCACAGCCTGTTCACAAAAATATTTTTTAAGCTGTTGCTATTCCGGAAAAATAGTAATTTCAAATACTGATTTACCAGTGCCGTATTCAATTACCCCCGTTTCAAAAACTTTTAAATAAAACCAAATCAACTAATCATGAAAAGCAGGCAGGTTTCCCCCCGACTTTTTTTAGCCACCAAAACATCAATGGTGCTTCTTTTTTTACTATCGGTATTAAACAGTTGCCAGGTTCACCTGGTTCCCTCTTACAGTGCTGATCTTGAAGCGCAGATTGTAAACGCTGCAAAAATGACCGATAAGCTATATCTTGAAATGATAGATGCGCCTGCAGATAAAAAAAATTATGCACTTTACTCAGACCAGTATATTGCAATTGAAACGGAGATACATTCAATCTTGTTAATAAATCAGAACAGGGATAAAGCAAAAGATATTGTAAACTCAGTCACCATATTAAGCAAAAAATTTGCAGAGTATAAAGATGATCATAAAAAAAGAGATACACTTTCAAACGGAGAGTTAATAGCCTACAATGCAGATCTGCAGGCATTTTGGGCACCGGTGCTGGTTGAAGAACAGGCATTGTCTAAAGCCAGATAAATTGAAAATAAAACTGTAGAAATATTTTTATAACCCCAAAAAATCAAACAAAATGAGCTTAGATATAAACCAGGTATTTGCCGATGTAGTCGCTGCAATTAAAGGAGAAGTAAAAGATGACTGGAGCATTGTTAAAGACGCTACCAATGGTTTTCTTTTAAGCAAACAGGGCCGTATAGAATTACTTATAAGCCTAAGAATGGCGGATGAGATAAGCGATGAGTTTTTTAAAAAACGATTAGCCGATGAAAAAGATATACTTCAGTCAGAATTAAGTGCGATTGCTCTTATTTCGAAAGTTACTGCCCAAAATGCTGCCAATGCAGCTTTGAATGTGTTGCAAAAAGCGGTTGAAACTGCAATTGGAACTGTACTTTAATGATGATACATACCTGACGGTAAAAGCTAAATTGTGTTATGGAGTACAAGAGTGCGACGCAAGTAAAGCTTCATAGATGTACTTCTGCCGGCAACAAATACTTATTACTTTGTGTAATTAAATTCATTGGCAATTGTTTTAAGCAGGTATTCTTTTTTATCATCGTTATACTCCCAGAACATGGCACCGGCAAGATGATATTGCTTTACATAGTTGCATTTATTTTTTACAGATTCTTCATCATCGTAGGAGATAAATATTTTTTGTTCTGCATTAAAAAGATAAGGGGCGCTGGCCGCAGTATCCCAGTAACGAACGAACCCGTTTTTATTAATGAGGCTGTCTTTTAAACGCGTAAAACCACCGCCACGTGCAGGTTTCAACGCTTTGCGGTATAAGCCGTTATTATCTGCCGATTGCATTTGCCAGCCCTTGCCATAAAAAGCAATACCCATTACCAATTTTTTTGTAGGAACACCAGCGGCCAAAAATGCACGAATAGACCTGTCAGCAGAATATTGATTTGCATCGCCGGAAGAAGTAAATAAATTGGTATGATGGCCGGAAATACTGTCGCTGCCATCTGCGTAATCGTAACTCATGACGTTGATGAAATCGGTGTACAGCTGTACCTTATCCATTTCGGTATGTTCAATATAATCCTGCGAGCCGCCAACTGCAGTTGTTACAAAATATTGTTTATGTGCAATTTTTGACAGGCTGTTGAGGCCTTCCCTAAGGTCTTTAAAAAGAAGCGTATAATGCTGTTTGTCTTCGGGGCGGTACACATTACTATCGCCCTGCATGCCGGGGTATTCCCAGTCAATATCTACACCATCTAAATGATATTTTGCAACAATGGCCACTGCACTTAAAGCAAAATTTTTTGTTGATGTATCTGTAAGGGCGGCATCAGAAAAATTCTTGCTCCATGTCCACCCGCCAACAGAGATCAGTATTTTTAAATCAGGGTTTTGTTTCTTTAACTCGTTAAGCTTTCTTAGATTGATGGTATCTGTTGATTCGTTGTGGAGCCATGCACGGTTATCCTTAATGTCAACAAATGCGTAATTGATATGTGACAGCCGTTTAACATCAATAGAATCTGTTTGAATTAATCCTCGGAATCCGCCAACATAAGCAATGATTACCGGTTTTGTATCTGTCTTTTTAAAGCACAAAAAAACCGATGCAATAACTAAACTAAAAACAGAAATGCGTACAAAGGCGACTTTCCTTTTCATCATAAAGTAGTGTTGAAATTTTTTATACAAAATAAAAGACAGCAACAATTTACGGAAAGAATAAATTAGTTTGCATTACCAATCTTATTTACCTGAACATTCACCCACATGCATTACAATAAATTAAGCACTGAAAGAATTTTGTCTATTGATGCTTTTCGGGGTATCACTATCCTGGTAATGATATTTGTAAATGAACTGGCCGGTATACGCGACATTCCTGCATGGATGAAACACATGCCTGCCGATGCAGATGCGATGAGCTTTGTGGATGTAGTGTT
>JANXWM010000739.1 GCA_025351145.1 Chitinophagaceae bacterium | reverse complement strand
ATACGCTTCGGTAAAGCTCATATATAATCCAACCGTACAAGAGTGCGACGCAAGAATGTTTAATTGAAATTCTTTAGCCTGGTTCATAAATAATTCCTGTAACCTTATAATAAGTGCCGCCAAATTTTTGTGCAGCAAATGAATTACTGCTATATTGCTTAAAACAATGTTTATGAGAAAATACTGGATAACTGTAATGATGGCTGCATTATTTTTTGGCCCAGTTAATGCACAGAAAAAAAAGGCAAATACAAAAGTTGATATAGGCGCAAACTTTGATACTTATATAAAGCAGGCACTTGCCTTATGGAAAACGCCGGGCATTTCTGTTGCGGTAGTAAAGGATGGCAATGTTATTTTTAAAAAAGGATACGGCGTTACCGAACTTGGAAAGCCGGAAGCATTTACTACATCAACCTTGTCTGTGTGCGCTTCTACCACCAAAGCTATGACAGCCGTTTGCATGGGTATGCTGGTTGATGAAGGCAAAGTGAAATGGACCGATAAAGTAAACGAAATATACCCTGCATTTAAACTCTACGATAATTATGCGAACGCAGAAGTTACCATAAAAGATCTTTTTACGCACAATGCAGGACTGGGAAATGCTGACTGGCTTTGGGTTACAGGAACACCGGTTGATACAGTGATTGCAAAAATGCGTTTAATGAAACCCGCTTATTCTATGCGTTCTTCTTTTATGTATCAGAACCTGATGTATGTAGTGGCGGGGGAGGTGATACATAAAGTTTCGGGTAAAACTTATGATGAATTTATACAGGAGCGTTTGTTTACGCCTTTGGGTATGCTGCATACTTATCCCAATTATTCATTGTCAGTAAAAGAGCCAAGCCATATTACACCGCATTTTATGTACGAAGACTCTGTGATAAAACCTATCAGCTTTATTGAACCAAAAGGTATTGATGCGGCAGGCGGTGTTTGGAGCTGTGCCGATGATATTAATAAATGGATGCTGTTTATGCTGGATAGTGCAAAGGTTAACGGCAAAGCTTTGCTTAAGCCAGAAACGTATGCGGCTTTATTTACTCCTGCTTCGTTTTCAACAAACGAATTTTACCCAACTGCAAAACTTACTAAACCACACTGGACAACCTATGGCCTCGGCTGGTTCCAGGAAGATTACCACGGCAAAATGGTAAACTTTCATACAGGCAGCCTTGATGGTGCTGTGGCCATCTGCGGCCTTATTAATGATGAGCATTTTGGTATTTATATTTTTGGCAATATGGACCATACCGAAGTAAGGCATGCATTAATGTACAAGGCAATGGATCTATGGGTGTTTAACGATGATAAAAATGACTGGAGCAAAGATTTCTACAAGATGTATAAAGACCGGGCGGCTGCTGCAAAAAAAGAGGATACAGCATTTGAAGCAAAACGTGTGTTGAATACAAAGCCATCGGTTGCAATAAAAGCTTATGCCGGTACATACAGCAACGAAATTTATGGTGGTGCCGTAATTATAAACAATAATGATTCGCTCAGGCTGCAGTTCCCCGGTAATGTAAATGCTAAAGTAAGCCACTGGCATTACGATACTTTCCTTTGCACATTTGAACAGGAATGGTTTGGCAAAAGCTGGATAAGCTTTAAGCTAAACGACGAAGGCGCGGTTGACTCGTTTGATTTTAATGGTATAGTTTATACTAAAAAGGAAGAATAATTTTCAGGCTTGTTCTTCTACAAGTTTTTTTTCAATTCTGCTGTCGGGTATAAACCATATACAGGCTACCAGTAAGTACAAAGACAGGCTTATCCATGGGTTTACAAATGCCAGTGGAATAGCCGTAAAATAAATAACAACAGAAATAAATCCTTTGTTATCCTGCCCCAAAACCTGTGCAACTTTTGAGTTTCTTCCATGAAACTTTACAATTGATTTTGTAAGTATAAAGTAGGCTACGCCGCACATCAGCAGGTCAAAACCCATCAATGCAACCGGTATGGCAGAGCCATGGTTTTCGCCCATCCAGGCTGTAGCAAAAGGCA
>JANXWM010000716.1 GCA_025351145.1 Chitinophagaceae bacterium | reverse complement strand
GAAAAAAAGCAGTGAAAAACCTTCTTCAAAATCCAAAAAGCAAATGGAAGATGACGATGATGATTTAGACGACGATGATGATGCGAAAGTAACATCATCTGCCAAATCATCTAAAACATCTGCCAAAAAAAGCAAGGATGATGACGATGATGATGACGGTCCTGATGTAGTTGACGATTGGGAAAAACCAGAAGAGGAAGATAGCTGGGATCCCGATTTTGAAGAATTCGATGTGCCTAAATCAAAAGGAAAGAAAAGCACCGGAACCCCTGCTGCAGGGAAGAAGCCAGCCGCAGATGATGATCTTTCTCTTGATGATGACTTTAAAGAGTTCGACCTCTTTAATGATTCGAAAGACTTCGACGACGATGAAGATGATGACTTTTAATTACTGCCTGTAATTTTGCAAAGGAATACTGCATCTTTTCCGGTAACGGATACAGATAAATTTAAACAACAGATGTTGAGTTGGGCAAACCAGTTCAGCATCTGTTGTTTTTTAGATAACAGTAACTACAATGATAAACATCATTCCTATGAATGCCTACTTGCTGCAGGAGCAGTTGATCTTTTTTCTCCGCAGCAAAATATACTCGCTTCTTTAAAAGAATTTTATAAAGCGCATGGCGACTGGCTTTTTGGACATTTTAATTACGATCTTAAAAACGAGATAGAGAATCTTTACTCATCTCACAGCGATCAGATTGGTTTTCCCGCTGTATTTTTATTTCAGCCGAAAACAGTTGTTAAAATTCAAGAGAGTGCAGTAATTATCTCCTGCCTTGAACAGCAGCCCGGTGAAATTTTTGATGAAATAACTACATTACTTGTAAAAGAGCAGGAAGCTGCTGAACATATACATATTAAGCCGCGGACCAGTAAAGAAATTTATCTTCAAAACATTGAAGCTTTGCGGCAGCATATATTGCGCGGCGATTGTTACGAGATCAATTACTGCATGGAATTTTTTGCAGAAGATGCAGTCATTGACCCGCTAAGTATTTACCGGCAACTCACAAAAATTTCGCCCAATCCTTTTTCCTGTTTTTATAAACTCAACGATAAATATCTGCTCTGCGCAAGCCCGGAACGATATATAAAAAAAGAAGGGACTAAAATTATTTCGCAGCCCATTAAAGGAACAATACAAAGAAATAACCTTGATGAAACTGCCGATGAAGAAAATAAAAAGTCGCTTTATAAAAGCAGTAAAGACCGCAGCGAGAATGTAATGGTGGTAGACCTGATGCGCAACGACCTGAGCAAAATTTGTAAAGAAAATTCAGTGCAGGTAGAAGAGTTATTTGGCATTTACAGCTTTCCCCAATTGCACCAGATGATCTCTACTATTAGTGGTGAATTAAATGATGATACCGACCTTGCAGACATCCTAAAAGCCACGTTCCCAATGGGTTCGATGACGGGTGCGCCGAAGAAACGTGTTATGGAATTAATAGAACAATACGAGCAAACAAAACGCGGTATTTTCTCCGGCACCGTTGGTTACATTTCACCTGAAAAAGATTTCGATTTCAACGTAGTTATCAGGAGCATCATGTACAACAAAACAGATCAATACCTCAGTTACCAGGTAGGCAGCGGCATTACTTTTTACAGCAATGCAGAAGAAGAATACGAAGAGTGTTTGCTAAAAGCAAAGGCAATAGAAAAAGTGCTCGGTTAATTTTTTTAATGAGCCGGGCAAAAAAATTTTTCATGGCATCGCCTCTTGCGTCGCACACTTGTACGTTCAGATTATATATGAGCTTTCAACAGCCGTTCCTCAATCATCAGTTACATTTGTACTGCACAGAAAAGTGGCTTGTGTTTTATTAACAACATTGCAGGTGATGCTGAAGATGCCCTTTGATATGAACGATGAACGGATTGCGACGCAAGAGGCGATGCTATGAAAACTAATGCTGGTATCACAAATTTTATTTTTAAACTACTTATAATATTCAGCGATAATTTAGAATGACACACAGAACAAAGGGCATTGTATTGCGCACGGTAAAGTATGGTGAAACAAGCATCATTACTACGGTGTACACTGAACTGTTTGGTGTGCAGAGTTATATTGTAAAAGGGGTGAGAAAGTCTTCTAAAACATCTTCGGGTAAAGCAAATCATTTTCAGCCGGCGGCTATGTTGCAGATGGAAGTTTATCATAATGAATTAAAAAACCTGCAGTTTATAAAAGAATATCAGTGGAGTTATTTATACGAACATGTATTGTTTAACGTAGTAAAAAATGCCGCGGCGCAATACATAATTGAACTGCTGCAGCACAGCCTTAAACAACCCGAAGCAAATCCTGAATTATTTTATTTAATTGAAGATACTTTGATGCAGTTAGACAAAGGCAATGACACATTAACTGCAAACCTGCCTTTATATTTTACGCTGCACCTTACCGGAGAATTGGGTTTTCAAATTCAGGGCGAATACGGCAAAGCCACGCCGGTACTGGATTTGAAAGCTGGATGCTTTGTAAGTGAAATGCCTGAACATGTTTATTACTTATCAGGCGAGGCTGCAGAAACAACATCGAAAATAAATCTGATTTCGTTTTATAATGACCTCGAAAATTTTCAGCTTAACCGCAACCTTCGCCGCCATTTGTTAGAAGCTTACGGACAATATCTTGCGCTGCACATTGAAGGTTTTGGTAGTTTAAAAAGTTTATTGATATTACAGGAAGTGCTTGCATGATATTACTAAAATAATTCCTGCTGGTTGCTTTCCGGTTCTGGTTTTTCCCATTCCATTTCTATGGTTTTGCTAAAGTCCATCAGCTTGGCGCCAATGGCACGCCAACCCATTACTTCAACCATTCTGGCTGTTTTAAATTTAGCTCTTCGCACCTGATCGCCACGGCCTGTTTTTACAGCAAGAATGGGTTCTTCAGCAGTGGATACCTGTTTCAAAATATTGCCGTCCCCTTCTTTTATAAAGAAAAATTTACTGTGCAGCGTAGTGGTTTCAATTTTAAAACGCTTGATATTGAACTGCTGGTTTTTATTATCAAGATATACAGCGGTAACAATTCTTGAAGGATCAAACTTTTCTATCAGTAAAATTTTATCTGGTTCAAAACGCTGTGTAAGTTCTGTATCGGTGATTTCATAATGGCCATCAGTGTACATCACCAATATTTTTTCTTCTTCAAAACTGCCGAGCAATTTTCCTTTTTCTTCAGTGTTCAATCTTCCAAATTTATCATCGAACCAAAGCTTTCTTCCAGCCAATGTACTGCGTCCTGCTTCTTTAAATTTCACAGATTTAATAGCGTATTTTGTTGCCTGGTTACCCATACTGCCACGGCCTTTAATATCAAGCTCTTCAAAGTAAAATTCAAACTCTTTTATGCGTGCGGAACTTGCAGGGCTCAATACAATTTTTACTACTTCAGCTTCACCATTTGCATTAGCAGAAAAATAATGCACTTTACTTTTATCACTGCCTTTGGTAAGGTCGTATTCTTTGTCGCGGGTAATACCGGTAACGTTGAAACGCTTGGCATAACTGGTGCCGCTGGCACCATCAACATAGATCATATTATACGTGGTGCGTTCATCGTTT
>JANXWM010000644.1 GCA_025351145.1 Chitinophagaceae bacterium | reverse complement strand
ACCCACCTGCTGTATCGTTCACTACCCTGTTCTTGCGAACAACGCAGCATACAACCGGTTTGATGGTGAGGGTTGCTCTGCTTCTCCCATCGAGAGACCTGCTCTCATCACAATGGCAGCTTCCCTGGACACACACAAAAGTATTGCTGCAAGTGGGGCTTGACTTTGTAATCTTCATCAGCAGCAACATGGCATCTTTTGCTCGGGCTGGACGTTAGTAATTTAGCTTTTAGTTGTTATCTTCAACAAAGTTTTTCAATCAGCATTTGTTCCGGGCTGGACTTTCAATGAATCCCCCACCTGCAGCAATACCTGTTCGTTAATGCAGCTATGGCTGCAAAAGATTATGCTGCGTAAAGTACCTGCTCCGCAGGCTTAACAAGTTTTGTTTTTTTGAAATACCGCCATTTGCAATTGATTGCAAAATATCAAATCCGCTTCAATCCTCGCTTCTATATAAGTCGATACTAATTAATTGAAAATCAGCAAAAAAATTTGCGACTTATTTTGCAACATAACGCAACGTCGCCGTTGCTGGGAGACTTCGGTAAAAGCCCAATATATAATCCAACCGTACAAGTGTGCGACGCAAGAAAAGTTAAATAGTATTCCCAAAGCCTGGCCCAAAAAGCATTAACTTTTTTTCCTGCTGCGCTTAAACCACTTATAAATCTCTACCCAAAAAACAGATACAGCAGCGGCAGCAGTACACACAAGCAATTGATTTGCGCTTAAAGCTGTTACATGAAAAAATACAGCCACGGGGTGCAGGAATAAAATAATACCGAGCAATATAAGGGTTACTAAAACAACTGTGAGCAGCAGGTTATTGCGGTATTTTAAAGTGCTGAGGAACGAATAATAAAAAGAACGGTTTACAAAAGTGAGGAATACATTGGCGATAATTAATGTACTAAATACCATTGCCCTTGTGCTGCTTTCACTGTAACCATGCTGAACGCTGTACTGGTAAATAAACAGTATGCCGGCGGTGATTACGAGCCCCTGTATAATGCTCAGCAGCATTTCCCTGAACGAAAGAAACGTAGTGGTAAATGGCCGCGGCGGCTGCTGCATGCTGTTCTTTTCTATGGGTTCGTTTTCGTACACGATGGAGCAGGTAGGCCCCATAATTACTTCGAGAAAAATAACATGCACCGGGGTAAAAATATTGGGGTAAAGCCAGCCTAAAAACAACGGCAGCGAAACAGTGAGTATAATGGGGATATGAATGGAAATAATATACTGTATGGCCTTTTTTAAATTGGTGTAAATTTTACGGCCCATGGCAATGGCATCGATCATTTTAGAAAAATCATCATCGGCCAAAACCAGTGCTGCTGCGTTCTTCGCAATCTCCGAACCCTTTTTACCCATAGCAATTCCTATATGCGCAGCCTTTAATGCAGGGCCATCGTTAACGCCGTCGCCCGTCATGGCAACAATCTGGTTACCGGCTTTAAGTGCATTGATGATGCGCAGTTTTGCTTCTGGAAACATGCGGGTAAAAATATTGGTTTTGGCTAATTGCTGCTGTAGTTCAGCATCGTCCATTTTCATTAAAGCACCGCCTTCTGTTGCTGCACCGCCCGTGTTGAAACCGGCCTGTTTTGCAATGGCCATCGTGGTGGCAGTATTATCGCCTGTTATTATTTTTACGTTAATGCCGGCATCATAAAACTGTTTAAAAACCTTTTCAATATTTTCTTTTGGCGGATCGTAAAATGCGACCAGTCCGCAAAAATTAAATTTCAGTTCCTGCTGCGTTTTGGGGAAATCTTTCCCTGCAAAAACAGTGGATGCTGCACCCAATACACGATAACCTTTTTCAGAGAGTGCATCGAGCTGTTCATTAATATTTTTTTGCGCAGTTTCATCAAGGTTGCAAACGGCAAGAATGGCTTCCGGCGCACCTTTGGCGGCAATAATGCGGTCGCCGTTTTTATTTTCGTGCACATGCGTCATCATGGGCGGACGACCATCTAAAGGATACTCATGCACGAGTTTAAAATTTACCCTTTCATCTGTTTCAACCAGCGACGCATAGAGATTGTGCAATGCTTTTTCCATGGGATCGAAAGGGATGGGTTCACTTGCCCACATGGCAGTTGTGATCAATGCTTTTGCTTCTGGCAATTGCCATTGTTCCTTTTCTAAAAGTTGTTTTGTTGCTGCAACATAAATGGTTTTTAACTCCATTTTGTTCTCTGTAATGGTACCGGTTTTATCAGTGCATATTGTGTTGGCGCTACCGAGTGTTTCTATGGTAATTACTCTTTTTACAATAATCCCTTTTTGCATTAAACGCCATGCGCCCAAAGCCATGAACGTAGTAAACGCAACAGGGATTTCTTCGGGCAAAATAGACATAGCCAGCGTTAACCCTTTTAGTAAACTATCTAATATATTGCCGCTTTTAAAATAGTTGATCAACCAAACCAAAAGAAACACCACAATGCCAATAACGGCCATGATACTTACGAACCTTCTTATCTGTACCTGCAGCGGTGTATCTTCCTGCTTAATCTCCTTTAATGACTGGCCTAATTTGCCAAGCCTTGTTTTTAAGCCCACCTGCTTTACTTCGCAAATAGCCATGCCGGTGGCTACAACCGTGCCCTGGAATATTTCATTTTCGCCTGCATTCAACGATTTAAAAACCGCAAATGCTTCGCCTGTTAAAATTGATTCGTTTACCGAAAAATCCGAAGAGTAAACAACCGTTCCATCCGCGGGTATAAAGTTGCCTTCTTCTACCTGCATCATATCGTGCACCACCAAATCTTCTGTGGCAATTTGCTGCACCTGCCCGTCGCGGATAACAGTTGCAAGGGGTTGGTTCAATTCTTCTAATCCTTTCAATGCTTTGCGGCTGCGGCTGTCCTGGTAAAAAGAAATACCGGAGACAATGAGGATGGCACTCAGCATAAAATATGCTTCGCCTGTATCGCCGAGCACAAAATAAATAATGGTGGTGGCAATCAGCAAAATAAGCATAGGCTCTTTCAGCATATCGAGCAGTACATTAAACCAGCCGCTGCGTTCTTTATGCTGCCACTGGTTGCTGCCGTTCTGCAGCCGCGAGGCCTCTACTTCCGAAGCATTAAGGCCTTTTATATTGTCTGGAATATTCATAGATACATCAATGATGATTATTTAGAAACCAATATTTTGGAGCGGGCTTTATTACTACTATAAAGCATCGTTGTGTCACTCACTTGTACGTTTGGTAATGCTGTTCAGCACTAAGCGAAGGGCTTAACTGCGCAATCACCCGCTTCAATCTACGCTGCGGTAAAAGATGCCATCGATTCGAACCGTACAAGAGTGCGACGCAAGTAAAGCTTCATTATATTCTTTTGCCGGGCTAAAAATTGCATTGGCTTTATTTGTATTCGCCAAACACTTTTCTTAGTGTATCAGCGATCTCACCGAGTGTGCAATAATTTTCTACAGCCTCAATTACAAGCGGCATTAAATTGGTGCCATCCTTTGCAGCTGCTTCAATGCTTTGCAAACAAGAAGCCGCTTTTTGTTTATCCCGTTTATCCCTTAATATGCCTAATCGTTTGCTCTGTACTTCGCGGATACTGTCATCAATTTTAAAGCCGGGAATATTGTTTGATTCATTTACCACAAACTTATTTACGCCAACAATGATCTTTTCATTGCTCTCAATCTGGCGCTGATATTCGTATGCGCTGCGGGCAATTTCATCCTGCATAAAACCGAGTTCAATAGCGTTTACGCTGCCGCCCATGGTATCAATTTTTTCAATAAGTTCCAGTGCGTTTTTTTCCACTTCATTAGTGAGGCTTTCAATAAAATAACTGCCGGCAAGCGGGTCAACCGTATCCACTGCCCCACTCTCAAAACCAACCACCTGTTGAGTGCGCAAGGCAATGCGTGCAGCTTCTTCTGTGGGCAAACTAATCGCTTCATCGTAACCATTTGTATGCAGGCTTTGCGTGCCGCCAAGCACGGCAGCAAGCGTTTGAATAGTTACGCGGCTGATATTATTTAAAGGTTGCTGCGCGGTTAAAGTGCTGCCACCCGTTTGGGTATGAAAACGCAGCATCATGGCTTTTTCATCGGTGGCGCCAAGGTCTTTCATCATGGTTGCCCACATTCGTCTTGCGGCGCGAAACTTGGCAACTTCTTCAAATAAATTATTGTGTGCATTGAAGAAAAACGACAGGCGTTTTCCAAATACATTTATATCCAAACCCTTTTCCAGTGCGGCTTTTACATAAGCTTTACCATTGCTTAACGTGAAAGCAATTTCCTGCACAGCCGTACTTCCTGCTTCGCGGATATGATAACCTGAAATAGAAATCGTGTTCCACTTGGGCAGGTCTTTAGCACACCATTCAAAGATGTCGGTAATAATACGCATAGAAGGTTTGGGCGGATAGATATAGGTGCCTCGTGCAGCGTATTCTTTCAATATATCGTTCTGAATAGTGCCGGTTAATTTCTTCAAATCTGCACCTTGTTTTTTTGCGAGTGCCACATAAAAAGCGAGCAAAATAAAACCGGTAGCATTAATGGTCATGGATGTGGAAACGTTCTCTAATTTAATGCCATCAAACAAGCGTTCCATATCTTCAAGGCTGTCGATGGCAACACCAACTTTGCCAACCTCACCTTCAGAAAGTTGATGGTCACTGTCGTAACCAATTTGCGTAGGCAAATCGAATGCAACACTTAAACCACTTACCCCCTGCGATAATAAATAATGATAACGTTTATTGCTTTCTTCTGCCGTGGAGAAACCTGCATATTGCCGCATGGTCCACAACTTACCACGGTACATGTCGGGCTGCACGCCACGTGTATAAGGAAACTGGCCTGGAGTTTCGGGTTGCTGGTTGCCGGTTTCAGGTTGTGAATAATAGACTTCTTTTATTTCAATTCCACTGTCAGTATATCTTTTTTCTGTTGGCATAGTGATCATTTTATTACAACCTGTTCAATCCGGCTAACTGAAAACTTTGTATTACAAAACTTTCTTTGCTTCAAAGCTCAGCACTTCGCTTACTACTTCGTGCATAGTGCCTTTCTTGTCAGTCATTACATATTCCAGTAACAGTTTATTTAGATCCATTCCATTAGCATTTGGAGGCAGCACATTGGCAAGCTGGTTAATGATGAGCATGTTCTGCTCTTTCAGGTTTTTTACAGCATTCCACGCATCGGGTGTTACATAGATTTGCT
Organism: Chitinophagaceae bacterium; assembly: GCA_025351145.1. Taxonomy (GTDB): domain Bacteria; phylum Bacteroidota; class Bacteroidia; order Chitinophagales; family Chitinophagaceae; genus Limnovirga. Next base: position 5,984 of record JANXWM010000644.1, on the reverse strand, counting down.
GCGCAATATTATGGCCGTATTCTTCTTTTATGTTTTGGGTAAGAAGGTACTGCATTTCCCTTGCGCTGGCGCCTGCCTGGTTTATACGGCTTATAAGGTTGGGCAAAGCAATACGGTCGGTAAGAATAATCAACCGTTCGTAAGCCTGCAACTGCATTTGAACAGGTGCGCCCTCATTACTTCTATTGCCTTTATTTACCTCTTTGTTCTTAGCAAAGAGCAGGTATATTAATACCGCAGTTGCACAAAAAAGTATAACTATTGCGAGTGTAAGGCTACTTGTATCCAAGATAAAATGTTTTTGCAAAAATAGGTCTATACAGTGCTTGTTTATTATGACATTTATCAGCAGGTGAAATATTTTATGAATAGTAGTAAAATTCAATGTTATGAGCCATAGAGCAGTAATGCTATGAAGCTTTGATTGCGTCGCACACTTATACTGCAGGTAATTCTATTCAGCTAAAACAGCCGGGCTCCCTGCATGCAAAAGCATAGTTGTGCTAAATGTATATTTCCGTAACCCGAAAATTGACACCAACTCACAAATTTCCGTTCTTGTTATCTTTGCATCTTAAGAAAATATTATGGAAGCTACATTATCAATACCTGTTGGGTTTACAGAAGGAGCCATTAACGAACTAAAAAGGCTGATGGAAGAAGAAGGTTTTGACAACAATAAAAAATTGCGTGTTGGCGTAAAAGGCGGCGGCTGCAGCGGTATGACCTATGTGCTGGGCTTTGACGAGATGATAGAAGATGATGAGCAGTTTGAATACGAAGGCATTTCCTGCATAATGAATAAAGGCCACGAAATGTACCTGTTTGGTATGCAGATCGATTTCCAGGATGGATTAAACAGCCGTGGGTTTACATTCAGCAACCCCAATGCTTCTTCAACCTGCGGTTGCGGAACATCTTTTGCAGTTTAACGAGTTGAAATAAAAATTTACTGAGTAAGCTGGTTATATGCCAGCTTATTTTATTTACGCAAACGATGATTGTATTTCGCTCATAGTTGTTCAGAAAGTATAAGAGTGCGACGCAACAGCCGATGCCATAAAAAACTTAAGCCTGGTACACAGAATGTATTTGAATTTACAACCTTCAACATTGAACCTTATTATCTTTACTGCATGGAAAAAATTATATTGATTACAGGCGCAACATCGGGCTTTGGAAAAGCCATTGCAGAAAAATTTGCTGCCAATGGATTTAACTGCATTATTACCGGAAGGAGAAAAGAAAGGCTGCTTGAAGTGGCAGAAAATTTATCATCGATTTACAACGTAAAAGTGTTGCCGCTGGTATTTGATGTGCAGCAAAAAGCTGAAGTTTTTGATCAATTACAAACGCTTCCTGAAGAATGGAAAGCAATAGATATAATTGTGAATAATGCAGGGCTTGCACTGGGCCGGGACAGTTTTGAAAACGCTTCGCTTGATGACTGGGATACGATGATTGATACCAATGTAAAAGGTTTGCTGTATGTGTCAAAAGCAGTGCTGCCTTACTTTACAGCGCGTAACAAAGGGCATATTATTAATATTGGTTCTATTGCCGGCAAAGAAGTTTATGCAAATGGCAATGGCTATTGTGCAAGCAAGTTTGCAGTGGATGCGATAAGCAAATCTCAACGCATCGACCTGTTGAAATATAAAATAAAAGTTACCGCTATACACCCCGGTGCGGTTGATACAGAATTCTCCATTGTACGTTTTAAAGGCGATGAACAAAAAGCAAATTCCATGTATGAAGGTTACGAACCTCTGCATGCGGAAGATATTGCAGATGCCTGTTATTACTGCGCCACATTGCCTGCTCATGTTTGCGTAAACGATCTTGTGATTACCTGTACAGCACAGGCGAACACTTATCTTACATACAAGGGATGAAAGATGAGATATTAGGAATTAGGAATTGGGAATCAGGGATAAGTTAAAATGCCAGCATCAAATTCCTAATTCCAAATTCCTCTTCAAATCAATGTACATGTTCTGCAGGCGGCGCAGGCATCCGGTTTTCAAAACCCGGTGGGGCAAAACGCGGATCTTTTAAAAATGACGAATCGGTAAGTGTATAAATGAAAGCGGTAAGCTGTCCAATTTCAAAATTTGAAAGTGGTATTCCATGTTTAAGAAGTGAATCGGTGGTGGAATAATTTACCACATCGTTCCTGTAAAAATTCATCACGCTCAGCAGCGAAACAAATCTACCATCATGGCCGTAAGGCGCTGTTACGGCTGCATTGCGCAGGCTGGGTACTTTAAACTTCATTGAGTCAGCAGGTTTGTTGGTAATCTTCATCCTGCCAATATCTGCAAGATAATCATCGGTTGTTAAACCGGCATTTCTGTAGCTGTAATCTGTAAACATTGGCTCGGTATGGCAGTTGATGCATTTGCGTTTAAAAATTTCGTACCCTAATCGTTGCGGCAGGTTAAAGCTGTCTTCGCCGCGCATTACTTTATCGTATTTACTGTTGGCGCTTACCATCATTACAACAAACTGGCTAATGGCTTTTGTCATTCTTTGTGTGGTAATATTTTCATCGCCGAAAGCGGCTTTAAACATGCGGCGATATGCAGTATCTTTCTTTAATTTGTTTAATACATTTTGAATGGTTTCTGCCATTTCATTTGCATCGGTAATGGGTGCAAGCGGCTGCAGATCGAGATGATTAATGCCTCCATCCCACATAAATTCTTTTTGCCATGCAAGGTTGAATAATGGTGGCGCATTACGGCGGGTAAACGAATTATTAAAACCATGACTAAGGTTATGATCGTAAGTTGTAAATGCTGCAAACTGTTGATGGCAACTGGCGCAGGCAAAATTTCCATCTTTGCTTAACCGGCCATCATAAAATAATTTTCTTCCAAGTTCAAAGCCCTCTGCGGTTAATGGGTTTTGTTTAAAATCATACACAGGTTGCGGCCACCCTTTTGGAACAACAAACTTTATTGCATGTGTATTATTAACAGCAACCACCCAGCTTGTGCCAAAAGCAAGCGCAATAAAAACAATGATGATGGCTGTAATTATTTTCATTTTTGTATGCTGAACATTTTTGCATAATTATCTGCGATCTTTTTTGCAAGTACTCCGGGCTCGTGACAGAAAGGAGTGTTGGCGATTTTCATTTCATTCACTGCATTGAACCACGTCATAATATTTACCTCGATATTAATTTGTGCATTTTCAGTATTCAACTCACGGGGTAATTTAAGATCAATTTGCCTTTCGGTATTTTCATTTTTTTTATAGCCGCCAATATCATAACTGAATGCATGTTGTGGTGTTTTTGCTACCGGCGAATTGCCTTCAATCTTTGCCATTACATAGCCGCTGTTCCATGTCCAAAACATTCCTTTTACAGGATCAAGTGTTCCTTCCTGAACGCCGCTTACATTTTTTAAACTGTCAACGCCGAGCAAAAAGTGAATAGATGTTATGCTGTTTAAATCCGTTTGCAATACAATTTTTTTTGATGAAGTGTCTGCATCATCCACAAGAAAATAATCATTGTTATACGATTGCCTTTTTCCTGTTGCATCATCCTGCAAAACGATGTGCGAAATGTAATATTTAAAAGTGCGCACCGTAAATGTTTCGCCAAATGGGTTTGTATAAATGCTGTCAGCATTCAGCAATTTCTCTCCTGCTTTATTTACAAACTGCAGCGTTATATTGTTCAATTTTTGTTGTGCATTTGCCAATTGTGCAGTACAGAAAAAAAATGCAACTAATAAGAGGCAAACTGTGTATTTGAGTATGGATGTTAAATACAATTTTTTTGAGCCGGGCATAAGTTCTTTGTGGCATCGCCTGTTGCGTCGCACACTTGTACGGAAGAATATATATTCAGCTATAAAGGCCATAAAGTATAACCGGTATATATTTTTAAACACCTGCATTTAAAACTGTTCATTTGTTTTAAAGATAATACACAAAAGAAGATGAAATTATTTTGATGCGGAATATAATGTCATTGCGAGGAACGAAGCAATCTGTTCTCTGCACGCAAATCTGTTTAATTTATTGAGCACAGATTGCTTCGGAGGCCTCGCAATGACGCACGTTATGAAGGTTACTTCGCGTTGCTCAATTATATTCTGAACGTACAAGAGTGCGATGCAAGGATGCTTCATAGCAGTACTTCTGCCGGGCACATAAAAATTTATACCCGAAATATTATTGATGAAGCAAATAAAATTACCTGCTTCATCAATAATAAATAACTACGGATTTGGTGCGAGTGAAATACGTATCTGCAAGCCTGCCCTTGTATTGGTAACCGGCGCCGAAGTTGAAATGTATGGAATAACACGCTGCTGATCGAAATACAATTTGAGGTTTACGCGGTTGCTCATTACAAAATCAAGTGAAGGCTGGATGCTGATTACTTTTTGTCCGCCGGTACTGTATGCATTTGCCTGGTCGAGACGGCTGTTGCTTTGAATATCGTCCCGCATAGAAAGATCGAGGTTGATGTTTACATCGTTGCCTTCTTCAGTCTCTTTTAAGAACGGAAACTTGAACGGAAGCTTAACACCTTTTTGCCGGTAACTGCCGCCGAAACTCCATTCTGTACTGCGCACTTCACTTAACTGGTAATCTATCAAACTTAAACTCAGCTGCCTGCTCTTCTTATACTCGAACCTGAAATTTGTTTGCGAAGTTGTGGTAACATCGATACCAAACAAGGGCGCAAACGACTCCTGTATGGTAAGGCTTGGCACAAGGAAAAAAGGAATATAGTTGCCCGAAATAGTATCGAGAAATGCCGGTGCCCCATAGTGATAAGGATCGCTGTAAAGCAATGCACTGTTATATGCATTCATACTTAAAGTTGAAGAGTACGCATGCGTTAAACTGATGTTGCTGAACACATTTGCGATGGCCGGTATTTTGGTAAGCCCGGTATAAGTTACACGCCAGTTAGGCAATGGTTTTATACCGCTGAATGGATTGGACTTTACATTTGGGTTTGACTGTTTAAGCAACTCAATTGTATTTGGATCTTTATCTGTGTATGCAGCAAGAAATGCTGGTATTAAAACATCCTGCGCATAACGGCCATAACCAACAGGATATGTTTTACCATCTGCGCCGGTTGTGGTTTGTGAGCCGGATGATTTCCAGTAAGGGTTTGTTTGTGCCAGCCTTCCTGCTATGATGGTTCGGTAATCCTGGAACTTATTGAAAGTTTGCGAAACTTCGGTGGGTTTATACTTTGCAAAAAGCGTTTTATAACTGATATAAGAAACACTGAAACCACCGCCTGCAAGCGGGCTTAGATGACTGAATGATTTACCCATTCCCGTTGTATCTTTAAAAAGCTCGGAATAGTTTTTAGAGAATGATTTATCGAGATTGATATCAATAACAAACTCTTTAATTGGTTCTAACTGGGCAGTTAAACTAAGGCGCTGATCAAAATCCTGGGTGTACATAAGATTGAATGTGCTGTCCCTAGTTATAATACCTTTTGAAGCTTTTTGATTGAGCCAGTTACTGTCTGGCTGGCGGCCAAAAACATAATCTAATCCCGGCTGCATGGTGTTAAAATTCTGGCCAAGTAATTTGGTACTGTCGGTATATCCCGGTACACGGCTGTTATAGTTTTCACTATAGTTTACGGATACACGCTTTACCATGGTAACTACCTGTACTGCAGCTTTCACTGCGCCACCGGGGCCGGTAATTTCTTTATTATTCCTGTCAGCCTTACGTACATCTCTTTTTTGCTGTCTCCATTTACGCAAGGCTGTTTTCTTTGCTTTGCCTTTGAGGCCTTTAATAACTTCGGGCCGTGGTTTAATAACGATGGTTGTATCGCTTTTTTTAGAACCAGGTTTATTATCTGCCTGGTCGTCTGTGTTATCTGCAGCCTGGTTTATTTTTTCGAGCCACCTTGATTTGCTATATAACCTTGAAAAATCAAACTCACTGTTGAATGCATTTTGCTGGCTGTTTTCAAT
>JANXWM010000713.1 GCA_025351145.1 Chitinophagaceae bacterium | reverse complement strand
TTTAGTAAACCTGCAACTTCATTATCGCGGTCAATAGCATACTGTTCATAATCGTGATTGGTAAAAACTTTTTCTATGTTGTATTTTTCCAGCAGCGTTTCATAAACCTGCAAAGGATAACCATAATAAACTTCTAAACTGCTGCCCATTTTTACAAGCTGCTCCTGCATTTCTTCCAGTGCAGCGTGTATAAATTCCACTCTTCTGTCTGCTTTATCTTCAAGATCATCAAGTATATTTTTATCAAAAATAAAAATAGGTACAACCGGGTTACTGCTTTTCAGAGCATTGTACAAAGCAGCATTATCGCTCAATCTTAAGTCCCTTCTAAACCACAGAATATTCACACAAGGCTTCATTTTATAATTATTTGCAGGTAGAACAAGAGAACTGCTTAAAGGTTGACTATACAAACAATGGTTCTATAAATTTTTTATGAAATGGTTCAGCAAGTGTGCTTGGGTAATTGCTTTCCCCAACCTGTTTTACCCAGCGAATACCATAAATGGCATTGGTTAAAAAAATATCCGAAGCCTGCAAAATATCCTCAGCAGAAACTTGTGTTTCTTCAATTGGTATATTTTCTTCCCGCATACATTTTAGTAAATACCTGCGCATATTACCCGCCACCGGTCCTTCAGTAAGTGCAGGGGTTTTAACCATCCCGTCTTTTACAATAAAAACATTTGCAATGGTTGCATCAGCAATATTGCCGTAAGGGTTCAGCAGCAGTGCATCATTCAACTGATGCTTTTTTGCCCACAATGCAGCCATGGCATAACACAGAAAATTGTTGCTTTTTATATGCGAAAACTGGTCGCAAACTTTGCGGGCATCTTTATAAATATCAATCACCAAACCATTTTTATTCAGCTCGTTATTAGCAGGGTTTAATGCCCATGTTTGAATTAAATAATTTGGGAAATGATTTTCCGGATCATACAATCCTCCATCGCCACGAAACACCATCAACCGCAACCTTGCCAGTTTATCATGGTAATTTTTTTTCGCCAGTTCAATTAGCTGCTCCCTTAAATAATGCGCTGTAAAAAAAGCAGGCTTTTCAAACTGCAGACGCTCAATAGAAGAGAACAATCTTTCAAAGTGATAATCTTCCAGTATAATTTTCCCCCCGATCATTTTAATGGTTTCAAAGCAACCATCGCCATACCTGAATGAGCGGTTGTTTGGGGAGATCAATAATTTATCAGCCCTTAAAATTTTTCCATTGTAATTTAAATATCCAGTGTCTGACATACCTGCAAAAATAGAAGGCGGCATCAGATAGTTTTAATTTATTTATTGGCCCGGCAAAAGTTCTTTGATTGATCGTTCCTTGCGTCGCACACTTGTACTGCAGGAATTTTATTCAGCTTTCAACAGCCCTTCACAATCGCCGGCAACTTTATCATTACAACTATTTTTAAGCATCTTGCCCATTCCTTAACTTGCATCTATGAAGATTAGTGAAATTATTAAGGTACTGGAAAAAGCAGCACCCCCCTCCTACCAGGAAAGCTATGATAATGCCGGTTTGCTAACCGGCAACTCTGGCTGGCAATGTACCGGTATTGTTTGCTCCTTAGATTCAACCGAAGCGGTAATACTGGAAGCAAAAGCCAAAGGTTGTAACCTTGTAGTTACGCATCATCCGATCATTTTTGGTGGGATAAAAAAGATCAATGGCAAAAATTATGTAGAGAAAGCCGTAATTGCTGCTGTTAAAAATGATATCGCCATTTACGCTATCCATACCAACCTGGATAACGTAATGGCAGGCGTAAATAACCGCATGGCCGATCAGCTTGGTTTAATAAACAGGGAAATCCTTCTGCCAAAATCTGGACAGCTGATGAAGCTGTTTACTTTCGTTCCAATAGCCCAGGCAGATCAGGTTCGTTCTGCCTTATTTGAAGCTGGTGCCGGGCATATTGGCAATTACAGTGAAGCAAGTTTTAATGCCCGGGGCACAGGAACTTATAAAGCTGGCGAAGGTGCCAATCCTTTTATCGGAGAAATTGGAAAAGGACATACTGAAGACGAAATTAAAATAGAAATTATTTTCCCTAAGTATTTGAAAAACAATATTCTTTCTGTTTTATTCAAATCTCACCCTTATGAAGAAGTTGCATATGATTTGGTTGCTTTAGCTAATGAACACCAACAGGTTGGCAGCGGGTTAATTGGCGAATTACACGAACCTCTTACAGAAGAAATTTTCCTAAATAAAACAAAGAAAGCATTTGGGCTTTCTGTAATCCGCCACACAAATTTGCAGGGCAAACAGGTAAAAAAAATAGCGCTTTGCGGCGGAGCCGGGAGCTTTTTAATTTCCAAAGCTGTGGCTGCCGGGGCCGATTTTTACCTTACCGCCGACGTGAAATATCACGAGTTTTTTGACGCCAATGACCAGCTCGTTATTGCCGATATTGGCCACTGGGAAAGTGAACAATATACAATAGACTTATTATTTGATATTTTGACGTTGAATTTCCCTAACTTCGCCGTCCTAAAAACTGGGGTTAGAACGAATCCTGTGTATTATTTTTCGTGATTGGGAAAAGCTGAATATTGATCTGAACGTACAAGAGTGCAACGCAAGAAAAGCTCAATCAGGGAATAAATGCAGGGCTCAAAAAAAATTCAGAAAATAAATTTCAAATTACAAATCAGAATATGGCAGCAGT
>JANXWM010000637.1 GCA_025351145.1 Chitinophagaceae bacterium | reverse complement strand
TTTTTGTATATGGTAAATGGGGGTATAATAACAGGAATGAATATTTTGATATAGCGATAAGTAATTTCTTTGTAAGGGGATATTATAAAAAAGAAAAGGAATTTGCTGCGATAACCAATTTAGCTGAATGGCGAAATATGAATGATACCTTAAAAAGGATAATTGCAGTAAGCTTTATTAAAAGCCTTGCTGCAAATGATATTGTAATCAGCAAAGAAGATTTGGGTTTGATTAAACAGATACTTTGCGACGAAGAAAATAATGCAACCGATAATTTCTGCGAATATTACCATTTAAAAGTTGATTACAGCAACCTCCCTTTAAGCGATGTTTTTAAAGATGACTATTTTATTGATGTAAATAAAAAGAAAACGGGATTGGTAAGTTACTTTAAGGATAAGGACATTTACATAGACCTGTGGGCAAGCTGGTGTGCCCCCTGTATAGAGTTTATAAAAGAGTTAGATATGAAAAAAGTAGTTTTAGCGAATGACCAGCAAATTATTTTTGTTTCTGTAGATGAAGACTCAAAAGCCTGGCACGAAAAAAGCTTAAGCCTGCATATTCCATCTCCGTTTAATTTTTTGCTTAACAACGGATTAAATTCAAGTTTGGCAAAAACTTTAAGGATTAATCACATCCCTTATATTATTCATATAAAAAATAACAAGGTAGATATACTTAATGCAAGCAAGTCAAAATTTTCATCGCTTTTTAAGGAGTAAGGGCTTTTGATTTTACAACCGCCAGGTGTGTTTTCAAGACAAATTTTTTTAGTATATTTTATTTCGCTACATGGGTACACACTCACCGGAGTATTGGTGAATAAAACACGATTAAATTTTGGGTATTTAAAGTGGCACTTGAAATACCTGTTGGCTTAAACATAAAAATAATGGGTTTTAAAAATTACTTTTATAATACGTAAACATTACCTTAAAAGTAAGCTGCGTAAGGCTGGCCAGCCAAAAGGTGATTTGTGCTTTGTACCTTTAAAGCAAAGCCATAAAATAAATTAAAAACTATAAAATGAAAACTAAAAAATTAAACTTTTCCGAAATCAAAAATGCACTAACACGTAGTGAGATGAAACAAATTATGGCTGGATCGGGATCAAATTGCACAACTAATTTAGATTGTCAATTAGCTTTCGGTTATCATTCTTGTTGTTATTCTTTTTATTCCAATCCACCACAACAAGGCACAGGTTTACCAGGATCATGTATAGCCTGCAATTAGCTATTTTATTATTAAACAAATCGAGTATAGACTCTGAACGAATCCCGGCCAACTATGCCTTTGGATGGGTGAAGCGTGGAGATGCATTTACTACGGTGGACACTATTTTTGCTCTCATCCGTAAAATAATTTGATATTTCAGTTTGTCTATTTTTTAATTTTTTATTTGGGAATGCAGTTTAGTTTACTAAGACTGCATTCCCTATTTTATAACATTCTATTTTATGAAATATATTTTTCCATTAATTTTTTTAATGAGTTGCGAAAATTTAAACGAGCAGCCCAATAACAGTGATAAAAATAGCAAAGACCCCCAAAACATTAGTTATAATATTTTAAAGATATATGCACATGACACATCATCATTTACAGAAGGTTTAGTTTGGCATGACGGCTATATATATGAAAGCACAGGGTTAGAAAATAGGACTAAAATTTTTAAAAAAAAATTAGACACAAATCTTATTACTCAGCAATATAAAATACCAGATCCGACTATTTTTGGAGAAGGTATTACGATTTATAATAATAAAATTTATCAACTTACATGGAAAAGCCATAAAGTCTTCGTTTATAACTTAAAAGATTTCAAAAAAGTGGCAGATTTTGTATGGCCATTTGAAGGTTGGGGGATAACACATAATGAGAAGAGCCTAATTCTTAGCACAGGTGGAAGCAACTTGTATTTTGTAAATCCAGAAAACTTCAAAATAGAAAAAACGATAAATGTTTTTGATAATTACGGTTATGTTGGAAATTTAAATGAACTAGAATATGTTGACGGATTTATTTATTCTAACAAATTTCTTAGCGATGATGTTCTAAAAATTAATGAAATTAATGGAAAGGTGGAAGCAATAATAAACATGAGTGGCTTATTAAATAAAAGTGGTTTTGAAGTTAACTCGAATAATTATAGTGCTAATACTGGAAATATTTTAAATGGAATTGCATATGATTCTATTACAAATCACTTTTTCATAACTGGTAAACTATGGCCTGCATTATTTGAGATTGAAATAAAATGATAAGATATTTTCCTATCGGCTGGTGTCCTCTCCAACCGAAATTAGTCCCTAAAGTGTGTAAGTAGTCCAAATTCATACTTACCGTTTAAATAAAACGCAGCACTGCTCCATCCGTATTCTTTAGGATATTTAGACAAAGCCCATTTCTTTTTTACTGGATTATTATGGATATAGTTTAATTTATCAATCAAAATATTCACAGTTATTTTTTACGAGGTATTGAAAGGAATTAATAACAACCATTTTTAAATTATCATCCGCAAGCAGGTGGCGAAACTCATTAATGGTATCTGTATAAAAATAACAGATGCTTAAATCCATTTGTCCTTGTCGTCTGTGAAAGATATTCATGCTTCAAGGTAATCATTTTAGCGTATTATAGTTTCGGCTGGTAAGGACACCAACCGATAGAAAAATGATAGACTACCATTAGAAATAGAAGCGAAAAGAAGTGTTTTAAATTTCAATGAGTTATCATTCGCTTCGACCTTCGCTGTGGTAAAAGCTCCAACTATAATCCAACCGTACCAGAGTGCGACGCAAGCAAAGCACAATTATTGTTCTACTGTTGGGTTCAAAAATCTGTTCTGTTTTAAAGTATTTGGTTAAACTCCAGCCGCTCTCCATCGGGGCCGGTAATATTAAAAAACCTGCATCCGTTTTTCCAAAAGGCGAGAAAAACCGGTGCTTCTTCCAGCACGTTAAAACCTTCTTTTTTTAGCAGTGAAAAAGTTGCGTCTACATCCGAAACGTCAAAAGCTATATGATCAATATGTCCATTCTTTCGGTTGCGGATATCTTCTAATTCAGCATCAGGCATTTGATAGATTTCAATGATCATCGCATCCCGCTGCATCATCATGCAGGTTCCTGTACCGCCATTATATTGAAAAGAAGATTGCATTACATTGCTGAAACCAAGCCTTTTATAAAAAGCTTCCGACACTTTTATATCAGTTACAGGAATGCCAACATGTTGTAAACTGTTAATGGCAAGATTTATTGACTGCTCCATGATGAAGATATTTTTTTGATTTCAAACCTACACAGAAAGCATTATAATTAGCAGGAAATTTTGGTGCATATATTTAATCAGGTACATAAGTAAAAAATGTGTCTGTTAAATGAATTCAGTAATGCCGGTGTTTCGGTTCAATTACGTAGATTTATTCAAATGGAGAATTTTAAAGTTGTCATTTTTATCATGGCTATTCTTATTGCTTTATCGGCGATTGCCGACAAAAGTAAACTGCCTTATCCCATTTTGCTTGTATTTACGGGGCTGGTAATTGGTTTTGTTCCTGCATTGCCCAACCTTGCTATGGACCCTGAAATTGTATTCCTTATTTTTCTTCCGCCACTCTTGTACGATGCTGCCTCTAAAACTTCGTGGCACGAATTTAAAACATCAATACGCCCTATATCAGCACTCGCAGTTTCGCTTGTATTTTTTACCACTACGGCCGTTGCAGTTTCGGCACATTATCTTATTCCAGGTTTTACATGGCCGCTTTCATTTGTACTGGGTGCAATTGTATCACCGCCCGATGCGGTGGCTGCAACATCCATCACAAAAGGGTTAGGGCTCAACAAAAAAGTGATTACCATTTTAGAAGGTGAAAGCCTTTTAAACGATGCTTCTGCATTGATCGCGTACCGCTATGCAGTGGCTGCTGTAAGCACCGGTACGTTTGTATTGTGGCAGGCCGGGCTCCAATTTCTGCTGGTTGCCGGCGGCGGAATTTTAACTGGTATTGCCACCGGTTACCTTTTTATATTTGCACATAAAAAAATTACCAATAATCCTATTATAGAAACAAGTCTTACGCTGCTTTCTCCCTTTGTTACTTATCTGCTTGCAGAGCATTTTAAACTGTCGGGTGTATTGGCGGTGGTTAGTTCAGGATTAATCATGTCGTGGCGTTCGCCTGAAATTTTTTCTTTTCATGCACGCATGCGCACAAGGGTAGTTTGGGATACACTCATCTACCTCTTAAACGGATTTATCTTTATTCTTATTGGCCTGCAGTTGCCCGATATTTTAAAAGATCTTGGCAATTATCCCGTACTTGAATTACTTGGCAATGGCTTATTGATTAGTCTTGCTACCATTGTAGTGCGCATTGTTTGGGTTTTTGCAGGCGCATACTGGGGAAAGATTTTCAGGAGAAAGAATAAGGATGGTAATGAATTAAATAAAGTTGAAACTTCTGCCCAGTGGAAAAACATTTTAATAGTGGCATGGACAGGTACACGTGGCATTATATCACTTGCAACTGCACTTGCCCTGCCATTAATGCTTGATGATGGAAGCGCTTTTCCCCGGCGGCACTCCATTATATTTCTCGCATTTGTGGTAATTTTTGTAACACTTGTTGTACAGGGATTATCGCTGCCACTGCTCATCCGCATACTTGATGTAAAGAAACAACCCAACGAAGACAATGAAGAAAATGAACTGAGGTTATACCTCGCTGCCAACACATTGCATTTTATAGATCATGAATTTCCTTTTCATCTTGAGAACAAAATACGGGACCCGTTGAAAAAGAAATATGAAACGCAGATAAATAACCTTACCAAAGAAATAAGGGCCAATAAACAAAGGCAAAATACGGATGCTGTTGCAGATCCGCAACCGGTAAGCCCGGCGTTAAATGCGCAAATAGAGATAAGCAAATTTCAACGCGAACTGCTGATTAAATTACATAAAGAAGGAACGTTTAGCGATACTGCTTTAAAACAGGCAGAACTCGAACGCGATGTAGATGATCTTAAATTAGATTTGCAGTTGCCAAAGGAAGAACCATTGTAATTTATTTTATAAGCCGTAGAAATTTTATGAACCCGGCAATAGCTTTTCATGGCATCGCCTGTTGCGTCGCACTCTTGTACTGCATATCATTATTGAGCAATGTGCAACTTCATAACTATTTGTAAAATAAAAAACGAGCCATGCACCAACCCCTAAACTTGTGAACGATGTATTATAACACCGCAAGTTTCGGGTTTTACAAAGCATGCGGCAGCAGTAGTTTTGTGTTACAGAATTAAAAAACATGAGCACACAGCAAATCATCAATTACCAGCGCATAGCAGATGCAATTGAATACATGCAGCAAAATTTTAAAGAGCAGCCAGATCTTGATGCTCTTGCACAAAAAGTGCATTTAAGCCCTTTTCATTTTCAGCGGTTATTTACTGATTGGGCAGGTGTTAGTCCAAAGAAATTTTTACAATACCTCAGTATTGAACATGCTAAAGTAATATTGAAAGAAAACAAAACCACACTGTTTGATGCCGCTTTTGAAACAGGCCTTTCCGGTACAGGAAGGCTTCATGACCTGTTTATTAAAATAGAAGGTATGACACCAGGCGAATTTAAAAACGGCGGCGAAAACCTTAGCATCAATTACAGTTTTGCAGAAAGCCCATTTGGAAATATTCTTGTTGCGTCAACCGCAAAAGGCATTTGCCATATTGCTTTTGCCGATGATGAGCAAAAAGCATTGCAGGAATTTAAAACCAATTTCCCCAATGCGCATTTAAAGCAGGTGGTTGATATGATACAGCAAAACGCACTTTACATTTTCACCCACGACTGGAGCAAACTGCACCAAATAAAACTGCACCTTAAAGGAACCGATTTCCAGGTAAAAGTTTGGGAAGCATTGTTAAAAATCCCAATGGGTAAATTATCGACTTATGGCAGTATTGCAGCATCAATTGATAAACCAAAAGCATCCCGAGCAGTAGGCACTGCTATTGGCGATAATCCGGTTGCTTTCTTAATCCCCTGCCATCGTGTAATTCAATCTACCGGCTCGTTTGGGCAATATCACTGGGGCAGTGTACGCAAAACTGCCATGATTGGCTGGGAAGCTGCAAAGACAAATGCTGTACAATAAAATTACCCTGCTTTAAAAATGATACCTCACTCCTCTTTAGGCAATTCTAAATGCCCGGCGGAACATTCGGAATAGCGTCAAAAGAATTTTTTAACTAACAAGATGTATCTTCAATAATAAAATCAAAATCAGCATCGGTAAAGACGTGGGGGCTTCAAGAATATCCTGCCCTTACAAAGCCCTGATCATTAAAAGCAGTTTTATAAAATGAGAACACTTTTCACCCTCTTTTTTTTAGTCTTACTTTTTTCCGCATCAAGTCAAGACAAAATCTTTTACGACGATAAATGGAACGAAATTAAAAGCAGTGAAGGAGCTGCGTACTATGAAGTTATTGAATATAATAAAATGGACTCTGATATAGTAAGCGTGAAATATTATTTTATAAATGGCAATATTAAATATGAGGTTAATTATTCATCATACAAAAATAGAGTTCAGGAGGGAACCGAGAAGCGCTGGTATTCTAATGGGCAACTTAAAGCTGAAGAAGAATATTTAAAGGGAAACCTTAACGGCAAAATAATCAGCTACTATGAAAATGGGCAAATAAAGCGACAAGACCTTTATAAGGATGGCGATTTAATAGAAGGTAAATGTTTTGCATTGGGGGGACAAAAAATTCAATATTCAAGTTATTATATTTTTCCTGAATTTCCTGGAGGAATGGATAGATTTATGCAGTTTGTTGCTACTGAATTAAAATATCCAAATAAACAACGCAAGCAAGGGATGGAAGGAGATGTGTTCATTCAATTTTCTATACTCGAAGATGGTACTGTAGCAAATATTCATGTCATTGAATCACCCAATGAAGACTTTAGCAAAGAAGCTGTCCGAGTGGTCAGAAAAATGCCCAAATGGGCTCCTGGAATAATTGAGGATAGGGTTGAATCTTTTGAGTATGTTTTACCAATACAGTTTAAACTGCATGAATAGTAAACTACAGCTTAGTTGTTATTGCATTCTTGATCACTTACTTGCAAATATTTGGTTTATCTCCGCTTCAATAAAAGCCGCCTTCCTTCCCAAACGTACAAGAGTGCGACGCAACGGAAGCTTCATAGAATTATCCAAAGCCGGGCCCATAATATTCTTAAAACATACTACTTTCGTTGCTCTTAAATTAATTCATTAGAAATATATTCTTGTCATTAAAATTTACAGACTATGCAGGCATGGAAAGATTATCAGCAGCAACACAAAGACCGTTTTTTAAATGAATTGCTTGAACTGTTGCGCATACCAAGTGTAAGTGCACGGAGTGAACACAAAGATGATATGCTGCGCTGCGCCGAAATGGTTAAAAAACGTTTGCTGGAAGCCGGTGCAGATACCGTTGAAATTTATACAACACCCGGCCACCCCGTTGTATATGGAGAGAAAATGATCGATGCAGCCAAGCCAACTGTTTTGGTTTACGGACACTACGATGTGCAACCTGCCGATCCGCTGGAACTCTGGCACAGTGCGCCTTTTGAGCCAACCATAAAAGATGGAAAAATTTTTGCACGTGGTGCCTGCGACGATAAAGGCCAGTTTTATATGCACATAAAAGCGCTGGAAACTTTAGTGCAAACCAACTCTCTTCCCGTAAATATTAAGTTTATTATTGAAGGAGAAGAAGAGATCGGTTCGGCTAATTTGGGCGATTTTGTTAAGGCAAATAAAGCACTTTTAAAAGCTGATGTAATCCTCATTAGCGATACTGCCATGCTGAGTATGGATACGCCAAGTATTGATGTGGGCGTTCGTGGTTTAAGCTATATTGAAGTGGAAGTTACCGGCCCTAACCGCGACCTGCACAGTGGGGTGTATGGCGGAGCTGTTGCCAACCCGATAACTATTTTGGCGCACATGATTACGAGTTTGCACGATGAAAATAACCATATCACCATCCCAAATTTTTATGATGATGTGGTTGAATCTACGCCTGCAGAAAGGGCTGAACTTGCCAAAGCCCCTTACAATGAAACGGAGTATAAAGAAGAGTTGGGAGTAAGTGAATTGTGGGGCGAAAAAGGTTATACCAGCAGCGAACGTACCGGCATTCGCCCAACGCTGGAACTGAATGGAATATGGGGTGGCTACACAGGCGAAGGTTCTAAAACCGTATTGCCATCGAAGGCACATGCAAAGATCAGTTGCAGGTTGGTGCCCAATCAAAAGCATGAGAAAATGACGGAGCTGCTCATTAATCATCTTAAGAAAATTGCGCCGCCTTATGTTACGGTAAAAGCAGAACCGCATCATGGCGGCGACCCTTACATGACGCCGGTTGACAGCATCGAATACCAGGCTGCAGCCAAAGCAATTGAAACAAGTTTTGGTAAATCGCCTATCCCTGTTCGTGGTGGTGGAAGCATCCCTATCACTGCTTTGTTTGAAGCGGAACTGGGTTGTAAAGTGGTTTTCCTCGGCTTTGGTTTAGACAGCGATAACCTGCATAGTCCGAATGAAAAATAC
>JANXWM010000664.1 GCA_025351145.1 Chitinophagaceae bacterium | reverse complement strand
AGAGCGCACGATGCCCAATGGCATGCACATCAGTAAAATCACGGTGCCACTTGGTGTTATCGGCATCATTTACGAATCGAGGCCCAACGTAACTTTTGATGTATTCAGCCTTTGTATAAAATCGGGCAATGCCTGTATTTTGAAGGGCGGGAGCGATGCAGCATTTTCTAACAAAGCAATTGTACAATTGATAAAATCGGTTTTAAAGCAACAGGGAATAACGGAAGATTGTATTGAGCTGTTACCCCCAACACGGGAAGCCGCCACAGCATTGTTGCATGCTGTTGGTTTGGTGGATGTAATTATACCAAGGGGCAGCATGCAGCTAATTAACTATGTACGCGAAAATTCGAAAGTGCCGGTAATAGAAACGGGTGCAGGCATTGTGCATATTTATTTTGATGAAACAGGTAATGTGGAGAAAGGCAAAGCCATTATTTATAATGCAAAAACAAGAAGGGTAAGTGTATGCAATGCGCTGGATTGTTTGGTAATTCATTCCAGTTGTTTAATGCATCTCAATGAGCTTACCCACGACCTTGCAAACAAAAATGTAATCATTTATGCTGATGAACAGGCTTATGCAGTATTGCAAAATAATTATCCGTCTCATTTGTTATTCAAAGCAAATGAAACACATTATGGCACTGAATTTTTAGATTATAAAATGGCTATTAAAACGGTTAACAGTATTAATGAAGCGATTGACCATATCACCACCTTCAGCAGTAAACACAGCGAAACAATTGTCTCAGAAAATACAGCATATATAGAACAGTTTTTAAACGAGGTTGACGCAGCTGTTGTTTACGCAAATGCATCCACTGCTTTTACCGATGGAGCACAGTTTGGCTTGGGTGCTGAGATCGGCATCAGCACACAAAAACTGCATGCCCGTGGCCCAATGGCTTTAGCCGAAATGTGCAGCTATAAATGGCTGGTAAGGGGCAACGGGCAGGTGAGGTTATAAATATATTTCTCCAAAAGGACAGCCTGTATAAGATGAATAACAACAGCCCAACACAATACTGAATATCTGAATGAAGTGACTATAACCAAAAGGATGATTGTTGGTGAATTTATTGAAAAGGAAGAACTGAATAATTTCAAGTTCATCCGTTTGGTGGCTGCCTGTATGGTAATTATAGCCCACTCTTATGTTTTTACAAATCAACCGCACGATCCGCTATTCCTTATTTCTAACGGCAATATTGATTTAAGCTATTTAGGCTTATCTGTATTTTTCTTTCTAAGCGGGCTGCTTGTTACGCAAAGCCTTTATAAAAGTGAATCCTGGAAAAACTTCCTGTGGAAACGCATACTGCGCTTATATCCGGCAGCATGGCTGGTGATATTATTATGTATGTTTTTACTGGGTCCCTTAGTAACCACATTCAACTTAAAGGAATATTTTACCAATCCTTTATTTTATAATTATGCCCTTAGTTTATCGCTTGTTAAGATCAATTATTTTCTGCCGGGTGTTTTTACAAAATCCGTAAGCGATGCAAGTGTTAATGCATCCTTATGGTCAATAAGTTTAGAATTAAAATTGTATGCGGGCCTGTTGCTTTTTTACTTTATAAAAATTCCATACAGCAAAATAATTATTGTGGCAACTATAGTATTGGCAGTAATTGCAGAACGTTTTTTTTATACCGAAACCGAGAACGCTGTAAGCATATTTGCGGGCCCGTCCTTTAAGCTCTATGCCTATGTGGCCTATGCCCCTTATTTTCTTGCAGGTGTTTTATGCTATAAGTACAAAAGCAAACTTTTTATAAATTCATTTATCGCAATCACCCTTCTCTGTATTGCATGCATTGCAGTTGCATTAGATTTTTTCCAGTTAATACAAATGCTGGTAATACCTGTACTGGTTTTATATGTTTCAGGTGTACCGTTTAAGTGGATAAAAAGCATTACACCAAACCCTGACTTATCCTACGGGTTTTATGTTTTTGCATTTCCATTGCAGCAGGCAATCTCCCAGGTTTTAGGAACCAAAAATATCTATCCCTGGCAAATGGCCCTGTTGTCTTTTGCAGTAATTCTGCCCTTCGCAATTTTTTCCTGGTATATGGTAGAAAAAAAAGCTCTTATGCTAAAGGGCCATATAAAATAAGCGATTTAAAATTTAAACTGCTGATAGTTGCACGCTTAAAAAAATAGCATTTTTATTTACCAAACAGTTGAAGCCTGTTTAGCTTCCGTTGCGTCGCACTCTTGTACGTTCTGATTATCTATTCAGCTTTTATCTAAGCGTAGACTGCAACTAAAAAATTTAATTCAGGCTGTTCTTTTTATTTTATTAAAATTAATAATTCGTCGCCGGGTAAAGCCCAGTAATTCATAAATTTTTATTGCTCTTTCATTTGTTTGGGCAACATGCAAAAATGGAATAATGCCCGCTGCTAAATTTTTATTGGCAACATGCGCTACCAGTTGCTGCGCATACTTGCGACCGGTAAATTCGGGATGTGTAACCACGGCGCTTATTTCTGTAAAACCATTCATGCGCATGCGTTCACCTGTTAAAGAAACCAGTTTATTGTTTTGGCGGATGCCAAAATAATCTCCCATTAATCTTGTGCCGGGATTATAATATCCGGGCTGTACCAAATTAATGAGTGTTGTTATTTGTTCATCATCAGCTTCGTTTAATTTTTCAAGCCTTGCAGTTATTGTTGTTGCTATTTTGCCGGTACAGATCA
>JANXWM010000648.1 GCA_025351145.1 Chitinophagaceae bacterium | reverse complement strand
GCATCATACCAGGAAGGCGTTTTATCCTGCAAATGCAAAGCATGCACATTGGTGAATTTCCATTCGTAACTTTTTTGATTCGCTGCAGTTGTTATGGCAGGCTCCGTAGTTAATAAACTGTTTTTTATTTCAAGGTTCCTGTTGCCGGCACAAATTATTTTATAGTAAAGCAGGTAAACAGGAACGCCATATGCTGCATCAAAATTTTCTGAAAACTTTCCTTTAAAAACAGGATTGAAGCCTTTTACAGAATAGCTGTACTCAATGGCATCACCTTTTCTCACATCTTCTAAAAAAATAACTGCAGTTAGGGTGCCATTATACACATAGCGGCTTAGCTCCGTTTCTTCCTGCACTACTTTAATCTTGCCCAGGTCAAGTTTATTGATCCGTTTCCCGTCCCGTATAATAGTGATGTTGTGAAATACAAGCCGCTGATACAAAGGATCGAAATCTACAGAAAGCTGCGACCTGTTTTGTATACCCGCTTCAGAAATAATTTTGAATGCTTTTTTGTAATATGCGGTTTGCTGTTCCAGTAAAACCTGTTCTTCAAAAGCAATATCTATGTATCCATCTTCGGCTTCATTATCCAATGAGGTATTGGCATAATCAACTGTATCCGCTGTTACCCATGCAGGTATTTTTTCTGTACTCATTTTTTTATTTTGTGCAAACAGTTTTACAGAATTGCAAAAAAGCAAACCAAATAAAAAAGCAGTGATATATATTTTCATGAGCTTAGGCTTAGTGCATTGCAAATTATTAATTAAAAAGTATAAAAAAATGAAGAATAATTTTTATACTTTTTTTGGGCCATGCTGAAGGACAGGAATTAAGCTTCTCTTGCGTCGCACTCTTGTACACAAGAATGCAATTGAGCTTTCAACAGCCGGCAATGCAAAGAGGCTCCCATGTTTTGGAAGCCTCTTTTGCGCCTGATCTTTTCTAAAAGAAAGATTGTAAACCTAACCCTTAGCTAACCTTAATTTCCTGTGCCGGTTTTTGCGCTTCCGCTGTTTTGGGAAGCGTAACTCTTAACACAGCGTCTTCATATTTTGCTGAGATGTTTTCAGTATCCACTTTTCCATTAAGCAGGAACTCCCTTTTAAAATAGCCCACCGGAAATTCCTTGTATGTATAAGTTTTAGCTGCAGCAGCATTTTCGTCTTTGTTTCCTGCAGTAATGGTAAGCATATCTTCAGCTGCCGAAATTTTGATAACCTCTTTTGAAAAGCCGGGAGCAGATATTTCGATAGTGTAATCTGTTGCCGTTTCACTGATGTTTACAGGTACCTTCGAAAACCCACCAAAGTGTTTACCATAGCGGCCAAAATGGCCACCCATTTGTTTTCTGTAAGCGTGTCCGCATGCATGCGCGGCATTTTCTGTATTGCTTTGTTGATTGTACATAATTTGTTTTTTATTTTATTTCTGTATTTACGCTGTCAGCATTTGTTTTGTTATCAAACCATTTGCCGCAGCGGCTGGAAAATTTTTCTCTTTGTTCCGGCGTAAGGGTTTGCCATCTTTCCTGCATTTTTTGTTTCCACTCTTCGCGGTTTCCGCTGTAATGATGGGAATGCCTCATGCCAATAAAAGCAAATGACATCCTGCTTGGGCCATGATTTTGCCGTCCGCCAAACCAACTGTGGCCGCGACTGCCAAACAGGATTTTTGCCAGCAGCAATACGCCTGCTGCTTTAAAGAAGGTAAGCATGCCAAACCCGAAGAGTGCGGGCATAAGCCAGTTCCATAATGTCATTGTAATGAATATGGCGAGTGCGGCAAAAGCTATGGGCACAAGAATAAAGAGAAACCTGAATCTGCGTTTCATGTTTTAAAGTTTTTAAATTTTATAATGTTGATTAATTTAATAAGCATGGTTTTGCAACCGGCACCATGCATGCATTTGTTATTTGTTGTTTCATAAAGAAGATAACGGATGGCCGAAATAAATACTTTAAAGTTTTTTATTTTTTGAGAAAGAAAGGTTGTGTATATACAGCGTGACTGCGCCTGGAAGTGTTGAATATATAATTTGAACGTACAAGAGTGCGACGCAAGAGAAGCTTCATAGTAATTCTTCAGCCCGGCCATAAAAATTACTTACCAAAAGAACCGATATTGGTGCTGAATATTTTTACAGCAATGGCGAGTAAAATAACGCCAAAAAATTTCCTTATGGCGAGCAGCCCGGCGGGGCCTATGGCACGCTCAATCCATTTTAAAGAATGCAAAACTATGTAAACGAAAACGAGATTAATGAGTATGCCGAGGAATATATAAAGCTGGTCGTAATTGGCTTTTAAAGACATAATGGTGGTGAGCGTACCACTGCCTGCAATAATGGGAAACGCAATGGGCACAATGGTTCCGGAGCGAACGTCTGCATCGCCTTTAAATATTTCGAGGCCGAGCACCATCTCTAAACCAAGCAGAAACATAACAATAGAACCGCCTACTGCAAAGGAATGAATATCGAGGCTCATGATCTCTAAAAACTGTTTGCCTATCAGCAGGAATACGATCATTAAAGCGCCTGAAACAAGTGTGGCCTGTGTTGACCGTATGCCGCCCATTTTTTCTTTTAGTGAAACGAGTAAAGGAATAGAGCCAAGTATATCAATCACTGCGAATAAAGTGAACGTTACGGTAACCAGTTTATCGAATTCGAATTGCATACACTTCGTTTTTATAAAGGTAGCTTTTAAACTGCTAACAATTAGGCGATCCCTGCTAAGAGGAGTTTGGATTGCCACGGCGATGACTTATAATTTTTCATGGATGTTTTCAGTGAAGAAAAAATTTTTCTTTAAAAAAGACGTACTTGTTTTTTAAATCTTTTAAACAGTTTATGCAAAGGCAATCGCTATAGCGGTCTTCTATAAATGAACGCTCTTCTAATGTTAGTTCTATGCTGCTGCATTGGCAGTGTG
>JANXWM010000641.1 GCA_025351145.1 Chitinophagaceae bacterium | reverse complement strand
GTACGGCAATCCCGTTCAGGCATTTTAAACAACCTCCCACTCCAGTATCCCAAGGTATAACCGGTTAAATTATGAATGAGTACAACCAGAATTAAAGCAGGGCCAATGGTTAATAAACTTTGTCTTCCTGCAGCAGTAATTATTACAATAATAAATGCAATGCCAAACATTGACACAACAGGCATAGCTTCATCCAGCCACTTTGCTTTTCCGCTTAAAAAGTGGTTAAACAAAAGGCCTGCACCAATAGGAATAATCACCATTTGAAAAATTTCAAACATCATATCCAGTGTATGTATTTCTACAAAAGCGCCTGCAAGCAGCTTCATAAGTAAAGGGGTAATAAATGGGGAAAGCATGGTTGAAACTGCGGTAATCGTAACAGACAACGCAAGATTGGCTTTTGCTAAATAGGAAATAACATTAGATGCCATACCATTGGGCGAACAACCAACTAAAATAATTCCTGCCGCAATTTCAGGAGGAAAATGTGTAAGGCTTGCCAACGTAAAACCCAGGAGTGGCATAATAGCAAAATGGCTTACAACGCCTATCAATACCCCTTTTGGCATTTTTGCCACACCTGCAAAATCCTTTAAACTCATCGAAGTACCCATGCCAAACATAATCAGCATAATCAATGGCTTAATTAGTGCAGACAAAGTGAATCCATTCCAGGAACTAAAATACTGCGGGTAATATAAAGCAGTTGTTACCGCTGCAAAAATGGTAATGGTATAAGTAAACCCTTTTAATGAAGCAAAGCCGCGGAAACCAATTGCCAGTAAAATAAAAAAAGCGATAAGCAAAGGGCCTGCCTCTGCTATGTTTCCAATCAGCATCATCACCAATGCTGTAATTAAACATATCGCTGCAACAAATAAAGCAGCTTTATAAACCGTAAAATTTTTCAACTTATAAAAAAAATTAATTGAAATAAAAATCAAATGTTACTTGTGCAATTGTTTTAATAAACAAGTTAATTATTTTTATGACCCCGGCTAAAGTATTTCAATTAAACATCCTTGCGTCGCACTCTTGTACGTTTTGATATTCTATTCAGCAAAATACAGTTGCCGGTCTGCTATCTTCTAAAAATAAAAATCTTTTCAAGGTTTTATTTTTTCATCGTCCATTCCCTTCCCGCCGTATCAACCCTGAAGGTTTCAATATTTCCTTTGTCCTGTAAAGTAATATAAACAGTGCGGCCATCTTTACCCCCAAAAGCAATATTGCTTGCCAAGGCTCCGCTTAATTTTATTTCCTGCAACAATTTTCCCTGCGGCGAAATTTTTGCAACAGTGCCCTTTCCATGTCTTGTTATATAAAGGTTTCCATTCGTGTCGCAGCGCATGCCGTCCATGGCAAAATCAGGAAAGTTAATCAGTAAACGTTTATTGCTAATGTAGCCTTCAGGTGAAAGATCATAAGCCCATACTTTTCTTTGTATGGTTTCATTTACATACAATGTTTTTTCATCCGGGCTTACTTCTATTCCGTTTGTTGTGCCCATATTGCTTTCAAGTAAAGTTACTTTGCCATTGGTATCTATCCGCCAAATGCGGCCTGTGCTTGCTTTCCAGTCAGGGTCGCTTGCATATACCCTGTCTTTACTGTCAATGGCAATATCGTTTGGCTGACTCATGGCAGGCTCATGCGCATAGACACTGATCTGCTTTGTAGCCATATCAACTTTTAAAATATTGTGGTTAGTATAATCAGCGATCAGCATTTCTCCTTTGCTGTTAAAACGAATCCCGTTTCCAACGCTGCCGTTTGGCAGCTCAACAAAAATGGAAGCTTTACCTTCCGGTGTTACTATGCCAATGGTTCCTTCCTTTTCAAAATTTACTGCATACAGGTTTCCGTGTTTATCAACCGCAGGCCCTTCAGCACCCGATGTAAAGCTTTTTTCTGCTGTAAACAAAGATGAAATAAACAGTTCTGTTGATGCAGTATTTTGTTTCATGGTATTACAGGAAATTATTGCAAACACGTTAAGTAAAAAGAGAATACTATTTTTTTGTTTCATTAGGATTGATATTATTTTATTCGCACAGCTGATCATGATTACAGGAAGTACAAGTGTGCGACGCAAGGAACGGTTCACAAAGATTTGCTGCCGGGTTCAAAAAAAAAATTACTTTTTGCTCTTTACATAAATAGGGTTTGCAATTCCATTTAAATCGTACACGATCTTGCCACCTTTAATCGTCATTTCGCATTCAAACTTTTGTTTGCCTTCAACCTTGTAACCTGTTTTATCGTAGAAACCAAAATTGCCCTGGCGCAAATCAAGTATGGCAACATCGGCAATTGCACCAACAGAAAGTTGCCCAAGTTCTTCGTGTTTTATTACCTGCGCAGGAGCCCATGTACTTGCTTTAATTACCGACTTTAAATCCATACCCATCAGCAAAAATTTCGACATTACATCGAGTTGATTTTTCATAGAAGCATTCATACTTCCTGTATGCAGATCGGTGCTGATGGTGTTGGGAAAAAAGCCTTGCTTTAACGCCGGAATTGCCTGAGTAAAATTAAAACTCGCACCGCCATAACCTACATCGAAAATGATCCCTTTTTTAACTGCATCCCAAATAAATGGTTTCACTTTATTGGTGGCAGTATCTACAACCGGCTCTCTTACGTTGCCCTCAAGCAAAGTGTATGTGTGGGTATAAATATCTCCGGGACGAAGATGTTTCATAAACAATTCTTCAATAGAAAGCGGTGGAGTATTACCGCCAAAGTCAATCATAACGGGCATGTTAGCCAGCTTGCCCGCTTCTACTCCCCTGTCAACCGGCGTCCATTCTGCGCCGCTGTAATGCGCCACTTTAAATCCCACCACGATGTCTTTGTATTGCTTTGCAACAAAGGCAGCCATCTTCGAATCCATATCATTTGTGTTCTGTTCATAAGCGCCACCACGCATGCCTTCACCAACAATGTTTAAGAATGATAACACACGTGTTTGCGAATTATCAATAATATTTTTTTTGAATGTTGGAAAAGATTTCCAGCCTGCTCCGCCTGCATCGCACACAGTAGTTACGCCAACGCGAAAAGTAAATCCATCAGGAACAACTGCTACAAGCCCGTTGCTGAGATAATGATCAGATTCTGTTCCAAAGAAAACATGCGCATGCATATCAATCAAACCCGGCGTAACATACAAACCTTTTGCATCAACAACCTGTGCCGCTTTTGTGGCATCGATGCTGCTGCCAACCTGCACTATTTTACCATCATTGATGGCTACATCCATAACTGCATCAATATTATTCTTAGCGTCAATTACGTGGCCGCCTTTAATTACGATGTCATACGATTGCGCACTTACGGAGCAAACAGAAAAGAAGAAAAAAGAAAGCAGTAAACAATATAATTTTTGCATAACCATAATTTTTATTTTTTGAACCTGGCAATAGTACATCTATGAATCTTCTGTTGCGTCGCACTCTTGTACCCAACAAATATTGTGAACAAAAAACGCAGCAACCCGCAGCATTGCGGTATATAGTAATATACTTTATCAGCGAAGTTTATTTTCAATTGAAATGCTTCATAATTTCTTTAGCTGCATTATTATTCTTTAAGCTCCACGATCATTTCAATTTCTACAGCAATATTATTTGGTAAAGAGCTCATACCAACTGCACAGCGTGCATGTTTACCATTTTCACCAAACACCTGCACCAAAAGATCTGAGCACCCATTGATCACTTTGGGATGTTGTGTAAACGTGTCTACTGCATTCACCATACCTGTCACTTTTACAATCCGCTTAACTTTTTTAAGGTCGCCAATTTCTGCCTTAAGCGTAGAAAGTAAAGAAATACCGACTAACCTTGCAGCGTCATTTGCCTGCTCAACTGTAAGATCGACGCCAACTTTACCGGTAACCTGTCCGCCACCTGGTTTATCAGGGCCATGACCGGAGAGATACACCATATTCCCAACACGAACTGCCTTTAAATAATTGGCAATGGGCGGTGTTGGTGTTATCAACTGAATACCCAATGCTTTAATTCTGGCTTCCGGGTCAACATTATTTTGTGCACTGCTAACTAAAGGATGCATTGCAGTTACTGCAAGAATATATATTATCAGCTTTTTCATATAGACTGTTGTTTTATGATGAACATTATTTTTTCGAACCCTGGTTGCTTCTCTCTTTTGTTACTTCTTCGTGGGTTACTGAATCGGAAATATTATTAAACTGTTTACGTACATAATTAAGCACCAACGCAAGTTCTTCATCCTTTAAAAAACTGTGTGAGGGCATAAGACCGTTATATGTTTTACCACTTATAGTGATAGGTTTTTCCATACCATTAAGCAGAACATTAATGAGTATTTTTTTGTCGCCTGTTGCCCATTGAGAACCTGCAAGCGGCGGGAACCTGCTGCCATCACCTTTGCCGTCTTTTTGGTGGCAGGCAACACAGTAAGTATTGTATATTTTTTCACCACCTTCAGCAATGCCTTTTTCAAGATTATCCGCCACTTCATCCGGCGTTCTTATATGGGCGCTCATTTTTCTTTTTTCCATACCTGCCAGTTGCTCCGCACCAAACTTTGTTTTATCGCCTTTATACATCACCCGCCATATCTTTCCTTTATGCGAATCGCTTATGTATAAAGAACCATCCGGGCCTTCTGCCAGGCCCATTGGGCGGCACTCCGCATCACTTGTATTTACAATTGTATCCATACCTGCAAACCCATCTGCAAACACTTCCCACGGACCTGAAGGAGCACCATTTTTAAATGGAACAAAGGCAACAAAATATCCTGACTGGGAATATGGCGCTCGAATAGTAGAACCATGAAACGCAATGAATGCGCCATGTTTGTAGTGCTCAGGAAATTGATCACCTTCATAAAACAACAGATCGTTGGGTGCCCAGTGCGCAGGAAAACCAATTAAAGGCTGTTCATACTCTGCTCCTTTTCCTTCATTTTTTCCATCACCGCCGTACTCAGGGTTAAGCAATTTTTTACCCTGCATCTGGTCATAATAATAATAAGGCCAGCCTGCATTGGCACCTTCTTTTATTCTTAAAAATTCTTCTGCAGGCAGTAAGGCACTTTGCCAGCGGCTGTATTTGGCGGGCCATGTTCTGTGCAGGTCATCCCTGCCATGCTGAACAACATACAAAGTTTTATCATCAGGGTTCCAGGCTATTGCAACGGCACTTCTTATGCCGGTGGCATAGCGTGTTCCATCTTTTATTGTTTGGTTTTGTTTGTTGGGATCAAACTTCCAGATACCGGCATGTTCTTCTAACTGCGGGCAGGGATTTTGTCCCGGTGAAGAAGGTATCCTGTCTATTTCCTGGCATACATCCGATGGTGATCCAAACGGAACATACATGTTTCCTTTATCATCGAAAGCCACAGGCTTTGCTGTGTGATTAAACCCATGCACATCATGTAAATAATCTTCGGTAAGTATTAATTCCGTAGCAGTGTCCGGAAGCAATTCGCCGGGCTTTAATTTGCAACGGAAAATCTGGTTGGTGGAGCTGTAATAAATATAACCGTTGTTAATACGCATCGCAGTTCCATAATCCATCGCATCGGGGTAAACACCAAATCGCTTTATTACATCGGCCTTGCCATCATTGTTTTCATCTCTTAAAGCTACATTACTTCCATTGGGGTAAGAAGCCCTGAGCTTTACATAAATATCACCATTATCATTCACTGCAAGATGCCTTGCAGGGCCAACACTATCAGCAACTACTACCGTTTGAAAATCTCCCGGAAGCATCAGCCCGCCGTTACCTGGGTCACCGGGTGGCAGCCCTGTATTTTTGCATTGGGTAAAAGAAATAACGATCAAAAAATAAGCAATCGGCTGCAAAAATTTTCTCATAGAAAACAGTTTATAAAATCAATTTTGTTATGCTGCTGTTTTTAAATCATTATCAGTGTTTATTCAATTTTATGAGCCCGGCTAAACAATGCTATTAAGCTTTTCTTGCGTCGCACTCTTGTACTTAAGAACAGGTATGAACTTTTGGCTTCACGTTGCAAGTTGTTGTATTTAGTTGTAACGTGAAGCATGCAGCCTGAAGCAGCATATTGTTCCGAATGTACAAGAGTGCGACGCAAGAGGCGATGCCATGAAAGATTCATGCCCGGCTCAAAAACGTTTTACCTGTTAAACCTGTCAGGTCTTTAAGACCTGACAGGTTTAATAAAAAGTTATGTAGCGGCTTTCATCAATTCTTCTTTCAAACGCCGGGCTACAATTTTTTCTTCGCCGGGTTTCATTACCCATGTGGTGATGTTGATGTGCTCATCGCCGCCACTCATTACCTCAATGGAAGGATTGCCCTTGCGCAAACTTTCCTGCAGGTCTTTTGTAGTAATTTTTAGCTTTGTTTTATCCCAGGTAACATGCAGGGTAGGCGTTACATTGCCAAGCGCAGGCACCTTAACTTCTGTGGTTACACCGCTTACAGATTTAGCCGCATTCTGAATGGTAGCAACTCTTGCCTCCCACTCTTTCCACTCCTTATCGTGGTCGTAATTCATGTAATGTTCCAGCGCTGCGTACATGCCAATAATTTCTTCTTTATTCACTTTCATACCGCGGCCAATAGTTGATCCACGGGGTGGCATAGATATACGTGCTGCCGCAATTAAATCTTTTTTACCCATGAGTAAACCAGCGCTCTGTGGGCCACGTATGGCTTTACCGCCGGAAACACAAACAAGGTCGAAACCCATTTCATTAAACTTCCAGAGATTGCTTACGGGCGGCACATCGGCTGCCATATCAATCATGGTGGGGATATTGTGTTTTTTGCCGAGTGCAACCCACTCTTCATGCATGATTTGTCCTTTGTCTGACTCGATATTTAAAAACCAAAGCAAGGCAGTTTTTTCGTTGATGGCTTTTTCTACATCGGCAGCCGTTTCAACGCTTACTATTTTGCAACCGGTGTTTGTAAGCGCCTGCGAATAGCCAAT
>JANXWM010000606.1 GCA_025351145.1 Chitinophagaceae bacterium | reverse complement strand
TCGGCCTTCTATTATCAACAGCCTGCAACTGCGTTTTAAAGAAGCCGGAGTAAAAAAATATCATTCATTTGTTGCAGATCTTACGAAGCCAATAACGAATCTTAAAACTACAGGTTTCATCTTTATTATTTGCGATGCGCCCTGTAGCGGCAGTGGCACCTGGGGCAGAACGCCGGAACAGCTCAGTTTTTTTTCAACCAAAAAAATTGAGGAGTATGCCAGCCTGCAAAAGAATATTGTAAGCCATGTTATTCCGCAGCTTGCCGCAGGTGGATATTTTTTATACATCACATGTTCTGTGTTTAAAAAGGAGAATGAAGCAATTGTACAGTTTAGTGAAACGAATTTCAAACTGCGGCTTGTAAAACAGGAACTGCTAAAAGGTTACGATAAAAAAGCTGACAGTATGTTTGCTGCATTGTTTCAATTAAAGGCTTAACTTTAAACCTACAAACTGCAACCATGAAAATATTTTTTACTTTCCTTTTTGCAAGCCTGTTTTTTTTCGCCTGCCAAAAAGCAAATTCTGTATCTGTAGACCAGGGTGTAATTGCAGGTGGTAATTACAAAGTAACCGGAAGTGTAACCCACTACCTCGGGCCAGCCGCCGACAGTATCATCAGGTATATTGACATTCTCGATACCATAAAGGACGTTATGGCCACTAGCAGTAATGAATATATTTGTGCTTATGGCACTTTGGGTACATCAGGATGGAATTATGTTATTACAGTAGACAGCAATAAACAAACTGTAACTGCATTGGATGGCGACGAAACCATACTTACTTCAACGACAGCTAACTCCTTTCGCAAACTGGAAGCAACTTATACCGCTGCGTCAAAAACATTTCATTTTAAATCCTTGTATACGAGTACTTCAGGAAATGATGTTATTGTGAATGAAATACTCACCAAACAATAACTTCCCAATTGTTAATATTGCTGGCAGCATTTATAATGAATAATTTTTTAGTCGGCTGACCAACTTTGTGCATAGTCTGTTGCCACGCTCGGTTCAGGGTTCCTCTTTCATAGCAACAAAACATAATTGTCCAATATATTTCTGAACGTACAAGAGTGCGACGCAAGAGGCGATGCCATGAAAAACTTTTGCCTGGCCAAAAAAATATTTAGAAAATACTAACTTACACAAAGAAGGAATATTATTTATGAAGAAGGATATTATTCGCATACTGTTCATGTTTTGCTTTTTGGCTGGATTTATTTCTGCAAAAAGTCAAAAAAAAGTTACCGTTGCAGTTGCAGCCAATATGCAATATGCGATGAATGAGCTAAAGGCCAAATTTGAAAAAGAAACAGGGATAAAAGTGGAAGTAATTATTGGTTCATCCGGTAAATTCACGCAACAGATACAGGAAGGTGCGCCGTTTGATGTGTTTATTTCTGCAGATACAAAATACCCGCAAACACTGTGGCAGAGCAAGCTTACAGCCGATACCCCCAAAGTTTACGCGAATGGCGTGCTGGTATTATGGACTGCAAGAAATGATTTAAAACCCGAAGTAAGCCTTCAGTTGCTGTTGATGGATAATGTAAAAAAGATTGCTATCGCCAATCCTAAAACCGCACCGTATGGCATAGCGGCAGAAGAAGCGCTTAAACATTACAACCTTTATAATACACTGCAGAAAAAATTGGTTTATGGCGAAAGCATTACGCAAACCAACCAGTTTATTATGTCGCAATCTGCTGACATTGGCTTTACCGCAAAATCGGCCGTTCTTTCTGATGAAATGCGGGGCCAAGGTTCCTGGGTAGAGGTTGCGCATAATGCTTACAGCCCTATAGAACAGGCGGCGGTAATGCTAAAACATGGGGCAGAAACAAACAAAGAAGCATCAGAAAAATTTTACAGTTACCTGTACTCTTCAGAAGCAAAAAAAGTATATAAAAAGTTTGGTTATATTGTTAAACAGTAATGCATCATAACTTTACAGCGTATGATTGACTTAGAACCATTTTGGCTTACTTTAAAACTGGCAGTTGTAACCACTG
Source organism: Chitinophagaceae bacterium (assembly GCA_025351145.1). Taxonomy (GTDB): domain Bacteria; phylum Bacteroidota; class Bacteroidia; order Chitinophagales; family Chitinophagaceae; genus Limnovirga. The sequence continues at coordinate 1,370 of JANXWM010000606.1, read as the reverse complement.
CCATTCTTTTTTTTATCGCTGTACCATTGGCCAACTGGCTTTCTCAAAAGAAGAGAAAATTAAAAGCCATTGCCGAAGTATTTGTTAGCATGCCGTTGGTGCTGCCCCCATCTGTAATTGGTTTTTATTTGCTGCTTGCTTTTAGTCCGTCACAGGGTTTTGGTAAATTCCTTGAAGATCATTTTGATGTAAGGCTCGTTTTTTCTTTTCCCGGCCTGGTGATTGCTTCGGTTATTTACAGCCTGCCTTTTATGGTACACCCAATACAGTCAGGCTTTGCAGCATTGCCCGATACTTTACGCGAAGCTTCTTACTCGCTTGGTAAAAGTAAATGGCAAACATTGGTAAAAGTTTTATTGCCGAATATCAAATCGTCACTGCTATCTGCCATCGTATTAACTTTTGCGCATACCATTGGCGAGTTTGGTGTGGTGCTCATGATCGGCGGCAATATTCCCGGCGAAACAAAAGTTGCTTCCATAGCGATATTCGATGAAGTGGAATCAATGAATTATGATTCTGCTGGTACTTATGCATTCATACTTTTTGCAGCAACATTCATGATATTGCTAACCGTTTATTTAATCAATCACCGGCTCGACAGGATAAAAGCTTTATGATCCAATGTACACTGCATAAAAAATTACACGCTGCAAACGGGCCCATGCTTATGAATGTTTCATTCACAGCAGAGCAGGGAGAATTTATAAGTATTTATGGTGCATCGGGCGCAGGTAAAACATCTATACTTAGAATGCTCGCAGGCTTTCTTGAACCTGATAAAGGCAGCATACAATTTAATGATGAAACATGGTTCAGCAGCGAAAACAAAATTAAGGTTGCACCGCAAAAAAGGAAGATTGGTTTTGTGTTCCAGGACTATGCATTGTTCCCCAATATGAGTGTAAAAAAAAACCTGGAATTTGCTTTGCAGAAAGATGAACCTAAAAATATTATTGATGAATTAATGCAGTTAACAGAGCTAGAACAATTTTATAACAGAAGGGTTCAAACCCTTTCTGGTGGCCAGAAGCAGCGTGTAGCGCTGGCAAGGGCATTGGTAAGAAAACCCGGTTTGCTGTTATTAGATGAACCGCTTTCAGCCATAGATAATGAACTGCGTGCAAGGCTGCAGGATATTTTGATAAACATTCACCGAAGTTATAATTTAACAACCATATTGGTAAGCCACGATGTTCCTGAAATTATTAAATTATCCAATAAAACAATCTTTCTTGAAAACGGTCTTATTAAAAAAAGTGGCGAACCTGCGGCGATGTTTTTACCACAAAATCAGGAAGAAAATTTTAGCATGCAAGGCGATATTATAAAGATTGAAAACTATGGAGCTGATTGCATTGTAACGGTGC
>JANXWM010000601.1 GCA_025351145.1 Chitinophagaceae bacterium | reverse complement strand
TATTGCTTTAAAAATGCAAAAGGATACTCGAATAATAAGGTTGAGTCTGCTGGTTTATGGTTCGATTATTTGTTGCTGCTGGGTTGTTTACTGCTGCTCACTTTTATTGCTTACATACAATACCAGTACAATGTGTTTGGCTACAGGCTTGGGCTGGCTACATTTATACCGATGCTGTTGTTGTTTGCTGCTGCTTATTATTTTGATCATCTTGGTGTGCTGGGCATGGCTGTTACAAACCTTGCTGCATGGGCAGGTATTGCTGCAACCCCGCTGCAGGTGCTTAAGCAAAACGATTTTGGCAAGGAGCAGATTATTTATACCGGGCTTGTGCTTGGGGCCTGCCTTGTGGCCATGTCTTACTTTTTGCAGCGACAGAAGATTAAGGAGCATTTTTCATTTACCTATAAAAATTTTGGGGCGCATCTTTTATTTATTTCCTGCCTTGCCGCAGCGTTTCATTTCGAAAATATTTACCTGGTCTGGCTGCTTGTGCTTGCAGGCATTTCTTTTTTCTTTTATAAGACTGCGTTGAAGGAAAATTCATTTTATTTCCTGGTAGTTACCGTGCTTTATGCATATATCGGTTTAAGCTACGCAGTTATAAAATTACTTTTTCTTGCAGGCGGGGATATGGGAGCTGTGTATCTTGGGCTTATTTATTTTATTGCTTCGGGCATTGGGCTTATACGGTTACTGATTTATTACAATAAAATACTCAGGAAAAATGAAAGCATATAATTCAACTGATCTGTACAACCTGCATGTACAAGAGGAGGCTTCAAAAGCTTTTCATGCATCTTGCATTGGAGATGATTCTTATAAAAATATACTTGAAAAACACCAGCATAAATTATACACCCCCAATTATTTTATAAGAATTGGGCTGGCTGTTTTAACCATTATTGCCATTCTTTTTTCAGGGATACTACTTGGTTTGGTTTTTGGTGCAGACGGAGAAGCCGGACTGATCTCTTTATTGATATTTTTTGCTGTTGTATGCTATGCAATACTGGAGTTATTTGTAAAAGTCAAAAATTATTATAATGCCGGTATTGATAATATACTGATGCTTTCTGTACTTACATTTATTCTTTTTGCATTATTTATAGAAGATTATGGCAATCAATACCTGGTTGCAGCAGCTATAGCAACGATAGTTTGCTTATGGCTTTGCATAAGGTTTACAGATGCATTTATGGCTATGCTTGCTTATGCCTCATTTTTCCTTTTTATTTTCCTGCTTTATATTAAAGCCGGCGATATTGCCAAGGCCACGGCATCTTTTGTAATGATGATTGTTTCTGCAGCAGCGTATTTTCTTATGAATAAATTATACAAGAATGAAAGGCTGCTTTTTTATAAATTTTCTTTTCAATTAATAATATTGTTGACGCTGGTTACCTTTTATGCATGTGGAAATTATTTTGTGGTAAAAGAACTGAGTAACGAAATGTTTGGGCTTAACCTTGGCCTGCACGATCCAATTCCTTATGGGTGGTTGTTCTGGATATTCACTATTGCCATTCCACCTGCTTATATTTTTTATGGCATTAAGAAAAAAGATATTTTGTTTATAAGAACAGGGCTGCTGTTAATAGCAATTACCATTTTTACTGTAAGGTATTATTACTCCATTCTTGATGCAGAGGTTGCAATGATGATTGCCGGATTAATCTTAATCGCAAAAAGTTATTTCCTGATAAAATTCCTTAAAACGCCAAAGCAGGGCTTTACTTTTGAAAACACTGGTTTTGTAAGCAAAGAATTGCTTAATGCAGAAGCATTAATTATTGCCCAAACATTTGGTGAAAAAAAATCACCTGAACATGGTTTTGAATTTGGCGGCGGCAGTTCGGGCGGTGGTGGTGCAACGGGAGATTTTTAAAACTTGGTCATTTTTGTTTTAGCGTTTGTAGTTTTAGAAGCTCAATAATTATCTGAATGTACAAGAGTGCGACGCAACGATGCCTGATAGAATTACTAAAGCCTGGTCAATAAAAATTTGCTTTATGAAATTACTTATTACAATGATTTGCTGCATCGTTTTGATTGCTTGCAATAATACTGAAAGCAACAGCACTTTAGTGCTTCAAAAAGACAGTACATCAACAACTGTAAACGATTGGGCACTACTGCCGTTTATAAAAGTTGACTCAGTAAATCCAGTTCTCTGCGCCGGTACAAATACTTTTTTATGCCCTGTGCAAAAACAAAAAATTGCATGGGAAGAGAAAGATGTTTTTAACCCTGCCATTGTTGTACGTCACGACACTTTGTTTATGCTGTACCGCGCACAAGATAAGGTTGGCAAGCCCGACGGCACATCTAGAATTGGCCTTGCCTGGAGTACAGATGGCATGCATTTTACAAGAATGCCAACTCCTGTTTTATACCCGGATAATGATGCTTATAAACAATACGAATGGCAAGGCGGCTGCGAGGATCCGCGTATAGTAGAAGACAGCAGCGGCACTTATTATATGACCTACACGGCTTTCGATGGAACTGTTGCGAGGTTGTTGGTTGCTACTTCAACAGACCTTTTACACTGGGCAAAACACGGACCTGCATTTGCCAACGCATTGCACGGGAAATATAAATACACCTGGTCAAAATCTGGCTCCATCGTTTCAACGTATACAGATGGAAAAATTATTGCCACAAAAATTAACGGAAAATACTGGATGTACTGGGGCGATAAATATATATGGGCAGCTACTTCGGATGATCTTATTAACTGGACACCCATTGAAACAACTGCAAGTGAAAATCGATTGTACGATTCTGTATATTCTAACTTCAATATAAGTGCCCTCAAGATTGCTGTGCCCACACGCAAAGGAAAATTTGACAACAATATTGTAGAGAGCGGGCCGCCTGCAATGCTTACCAGCAAAGGGATTGTGCTGTTGTACAATGGCCGCAATGTACCCGCCGATGGTGATATATCTTTGCAGGAAGGCGCATACACATCGGCGCAGGTATTGCTCGATAAAAATGATCCCACAAAGATTATTGACCGCATGGATCACTATTTTATGAAACCCGAAAAGCCCTACGAAATTACCGGTCAGGTAAACCAGGTTTGTTTTATTGAAGGCCTCGCACAATTTAAAAACAAGTGGTGGCTGTATTATGGTACCGCAGATTCAAAAATTGCGGTTGCCGTAAAGGAGTAGGATAATACTATGGGCCAAACTTTTGAATATCTATTAAACATCCTTGCGTCGCACACTTGTACTGCATAGCTTTATGGAGCTTTCAAACAGCCCCGGATAATTCAGTCATGCAGCCAACATTGCATCGTTATTTCAGCAAATGGTATTGTTTAAAACGAAAACAACCGTTTGATTTTTTTATTCAATAAAAAATCGTTTAGCTTTCTGCAAAATATAACCCATGGCATTTTCAGTAACGGTTGACGCGAACAGCATTTTCCCTGTGGTTACGTTCAAAAACGACGATAATTCCTGCGAAGCGGAAGTGTATGCATTTGGTGCACTGCTTAATGGGTTTTCCATAGCAACTGCAGCAAATAAAAAAAATGTAATTGACGGTTTTGTTTCGCCGCAGGATGCGGTTGAAAATATAACCAACGGGTTTAAAAGCGCAAAGCTAAGCCCCTTCGTTTGTCGCATGAAAAATGGCGAATATGTGCACCAGGGAACTGCACATAAAATAAAGAAGCATTATTTGGGCGGCTCTGCAATACATGGATTACTGTATGATGCAACTTTTACGATTAAAGATTCCGGAGCCGATGACGCAGAAGCTTATGTAACCCTGGCTTACGGTTACAATAAAAAAGAAGAAGGTTTTCCTTTTGCTTTCAGCACGGAGGTCAGCTATGTGCTGGGTGCAAAGAATAAACTTACAGTTATTACCAAAGTAACCAACACCGGTGTGTACGAAATGCCATTATCAGATGGCTGGCACCCTTACTTTTGTTTGGGCGAAACAGTAAACGAGTTAAAGGTTGAGGTTAACAGCAAAGAAATGATAGAGTTTACTGAAGAGCTGATTCCGTCAGGCAACAAAATTCCTTACGATACTTTCAGCAGCTTTAAAATTTTTGGCGATACACTTCCGGCAGTTCCTGGATGATGCGCTCTAGCATCTGGTTGCGATCGCTCAAGACCTGACAAGACTTTTGCAAGCGACCCATCTCCTGATCGCGCTTATCAATCTGAGACTGGTAAAACTCAATTTGCTGCTCTAAACGCCTTAAATCATCCCGAAGAGACGCCTCAGGGGTTTGTGGC
>JANXWM010000552.1 GCA_025351145.1 Chitinophagaceae bacterium | reverse complement strand
TTTAGTTTAATGGACGCATCGCGTCATCACGTCCCTCAAAAAAGACTTAGAGTATTAATTGTAGGTGTAGAACGTTCTAATGAGCATGGCTTATTTTCTTTTCCTTCTCCAGTTGATAGAAATGATTTAACATTAGGCGATACAATATTAGATATTCCCATGAATGCTCTTAATCAATCCGAGCTTATACAATTAAATCCACAAGCGGTAAGCATAGGAAACATGGTTCCTGAAGGAGGTTCTTGGAAAGATATTCCTTATAAAGATTTACCCCTAAGACTTCAAAAAATCTGGGATAATATTGAACGATACCGATGGCCAAAATTTTATCGTCGGTTTCATAGAAACGAAATTGCAGGTACCATTACTGCAGCCTTTAAACCAGAAAATGCTGGTGTTTGGCATCCAACTGAAAAAAGACCATTTTCGGTTAGAGAAATCGCAAGAATTCAATCTTTTCCTGATTGGTTTAATTTTGAAGGCAGAACAATAAAATCTAAATACCAACAGATAGGAAATGCTGTTCCGGCTAGACTATCCTATGAGATTGCAACTCAGATATCCAAAGCTCTAAAAGGTGAAAATTTAAGAGAATTATCCGATGGGTATTTAACTTTTGATCAGTTTATAAAAGCTGGGAAACCGCTCCGTGCTTGTGATAGAAATATCATTTTTTCTATGAAAAGCCCTAACCTTAAAATGAATTAATAAGAACGCCCGCCTACTTTAATTCAGAACAAGTGTCTGTTTCATTCAAAAGATTAGCTTCAAGGAAATCGCATGGGAAAACTCCAATGGAACGCACATCGAGTTTAATGTATTTCCTTGCATTTGATGCCGCTTTAAAAAATACCGGTCAAAGTTCCCTAGATTTTAACCCTAAAAAAAGTGAAGGCAAGGAAAATAGAAGATTAATTGAGTTGGAATTTGCAAAGCTTGTACTCCTTGGAAAAATAGACGGGATAATCTATCAAGTTTTTGAACTAGGAAAAATCTGTGATAACCCAAAATCGCCAGAGAAAAGGATATCCTCAAATTTTCTAACTGTATCTCTTAAAAAAGCCTCTGAGCAGTCAAGACCCTTTTCTTATCCTAGTAGGCCTGCTGCCCCATTAATTGAAATGGGAGAATCAGCTACTGGTTTTAAGTGGGGTATGAAGCTTCATAATGATTGGCGACAAAATCTGCCCATGTTTTTTTCTGAAATAGTAGAACCTACCGTTTTCACTGATTTGGCTTTTTTTGTTCTTCGGGATTTTTCAATCCAATCAGGAGGGCCTATGAATTATATTCAAGCGTTATCTTTATTATTGAAAGAAAAATTTACTTCTGAATTATCAACCCTTTGGATAGAAAAAATTAAAAAAGAACAAGTTCTGGTGAAACATATAATTAATCCATTTACAGAAATATACGACCAGTTTATAAAAAAATATCAGTCTTTGGATAAAGAAATAGGAAACCGTGGACTGGAATTTATGCAGGATCGAATAATATATCTTGAAAGTCTTTTAAAGAAAAATGCGATTAATTTTTAATTTAAAAACAAAATATATGGCTGCCTATCCTAATTTTTTCAATGAAAAAAATAATCCGCCCCAGATAAAGCAACGTCTCTATAATGGCCGCAAATTGATCGTCTGGGAAGGCAAAGTAAAAATTTCTTCTATTACCGGATGGGTTGATAATCCACGGATTGAACTTGCTAAGAAAAAACTCATACTAAGAATTGGAGACAGGTCTCTTACTCAGAATGAAATATTCGACTTAATGAAAAATGATCCTGATATAAAATTGAATGACTTACGCGATGATTTATTAAAAAATGGCCTTAGAGAACCTTTAACCCTCTCTTTTGATGGAAAGTTGTTAGATGGTAATAGACGTTTCTTTGCCATTAAATATGCATTAGAAAATATGGAGGTTTCTGATCCAAATAGACAAGATCTTGAGGTCGTCGATGCTTATGTATTAACGCAGGAAACAACCGAAGAAGATGAGCAAAATGTTTTAGTAGAAGAAAATTTTTCTGCATCCCTAAAATTAGAATGGCCAGATTATGTAAAAGCCACTAAAATAGTAGATGCTAAAACTGACGGCTTTAGCATCGAACAAATAGCAAAGAAATTTAATTGGCCTAAAAGCAAAATAAGAGAGACTCTTAGAATACATGAAATTATTCAAGAATTTACAACCCTTGCCACATCCCCACAAAGTTTAGAAGATGAAAGTGGTGGTGGATTTGGCTTATCAGAAAACGATGCTGAAACTGTAGCAGCGAAAAACTATCAATTTTTTAATGAGGCACAAAAGTCTTTTTTTGAGCCTTTAAAAACTGATTTCGATTTTAAGCTACAGTTTTTCAAATGGGTACATAATGGCAAGTTTATGAGTTTCCCGGAAGTTCGAATTGCATACAATGCTTGGAAAAATCCAGAAGCAAAAGCAGCACTTATGCAACCGGAGCCAACTGCAGCTAAGGCGGCTAAGGCTATATTAGACTATAATTCTAGAATCATAAGAAGTTCAGAAGAGGCTGTTGGTAGAATTGAAAGTTTTGCAAAATTTCTTATTGAAATGTCCGCTAATGAAATCAAGGGTCTTCCTCAAAGTTCAAGAGATAAGCTTGAACAGGCACTACAATTAGTTATAAAAATGAGCAAAGCTGCATCATCTGATACGTTATGAAAGTTTTTTTAAAAAATCAAGATATTGAAATTACTGCAACGGGAATAGAGTTTTTGAAGTTGAAAACTGAGATAAATAAACGTCTTGGAAATGTCAAATTATCTAAACCTGGTACGATAAATATTCCAGTATCAACTTTGCCATTGATTGAGGACCTTTTAAGCCAAGAGGCGAAAAGTATGGAAGACATAAAAAAATGTCTCCAACGCTTTAAAGCACATTCTATAGCGCGATTAAAAGCCATAGAAATTATAGAACAAAATATTAATGATGGATTACCAGAAAGATGGTCTTCTGTTCTCGATCCAGCTCAAGCTACCGCTGTTGCAGCTATGACCATTCCTGATCTATTAGGCTTGTGCCTTTTTGATGAACAAGGGAGTGGTAAAACAGTAATGTCCATAGCTGCTTTTGATATTTTGAGAGAAAAGAATTTTATCGACAAAATGATTATAGTTTGCCCCAAAAGTATGATCAGCGAATGGCCAAAAGATTTGCAAAAATTCCTTCCTGAAAAATATAAAGTCATCCAAGCGGAAGGCAATAAACAACAGAAATACGAGGCGTCACTAGAAAACTTTGATGTTCTTGTTGCTAATTATGAGGGTGTAGAAGTTATGTTAACTTCATTAATAGCTACCTCTACAAAATATAAATATTTGTTAGTAGCCGATGAATCTTATTATTTAAAAAATGGCGAATCTGCCAGATCGGGAAATGTATTACAGTTGCGTCAATATTGCAAATACTGCTTTGTTCTTTGCGGCACACCTGCACCAAATTCAGCGCACGATCTTATACATCAATTCGACTTATCAGATTTGGGGTACACATTTGCAGGGTTCTTAAAATCCAAGGACTCTTCAAATGATTTGGAAAGAATCACTGAACTTATATATACAAAAGGGCTGTTTATTCGACGGCTTAAAACAGAGATTCTTTCTCATGTTCCAGAAAAAAATTTTCATGTAATAAGGGTTTCGTTGAAAGGGCGTCAAGCTCTTATGTATGATAAAGCACGGTCAGAATTGGAACTTACTTTAAAGACTTTAGACAATGAAACCTTTAAGAAAAAGCTTGTTACATATTTTCAACAGCGTGCTGTATTACTCCAGATTTGCTGTTGCCCTAGCGCTATAGATCCAACTTTGACAGAAATGTCAGTTAAATATGAGGTTTTAGATGCTTTAATAACTGATTTGATTACTTCAGGTAGAAAAGTAATTCTTTGGAGTTTTTTTCGAAAGAGTCTAGATGAATTGATGATTAGATACTTTAAATACAATCCAGTAAGAGTCGATGGTTCGGTTTCTACAATTTCAAGAAGAGCGGCCGTTAAATCTTTTCAGGAAGACCCTAATATTTTTCTGTTTATTGGAAACCCCGCAGCAGCGGGTGCTGGTATAACTTTGCATGCTTCTTATGATGCTATATATTTATCTTATTCAAACCAAGCTGCGCATTATTTACAATCTTTGGATAGAATTCATCGGCGAGGACAAATGGCAGATCAGGTAAATTACTATTTAATTGTTTGTAAAAACACAATTGAGGAAACAGAAATAGTTAGACTTAGAGGCAAAGAAATAAGGCAGCATAATTTACTTGGAGATCATATTCCTTGGCCGACTTCTTTAGACGATGCGTTACAAGAGTTGTCACAATATGAATAAATTTT